>CANKNK010000001.1 GCA_947483455.1 Comamonadaceae bacterium
AAATTTTTTCAAGTGTCACGACCTAGCCCATGGCACTGCAGCCATGGCGAGGCGCCCCGTCTCCTATCCCGATAGGGGCCCCAACGCGTCACTATCGGTGGCCTGGCGACTGGTTATGCTCTGCGATTTAAGACCCCGGAAAGAATGCCCATGTTGCTCGACGTTGAGGAAAGCCAGTTAGTGCTGGTGGACTACCAGGTGCGTCTCATGCCCGCCTTATTCGAGGGCGCACAAGTCATGGCCAACGCGGTGCGCCTGGCCCGCCTGGCAGCCTTGTTGCACGTGCCGACGGTGTTGCTCGAACAAAGCCCGGATCGGCTGGGCCCGACCGCTGAACCTCTGCTAGAGGCGACCCAAGCGCTCGCGGCAGCTCGCCTTTTGCGCAGTCTGCAGAAAACGCATTTCAGTGGCGTGGAGGACGGCTTGTCAGAGCTATTGCGCCCGCCGACCAAGCCCGTCGCAGGCAATGCGCGCAGCCTGCCCAAGCATTTGCAAAAACCGGCGCAGGACCCCATCGCGCGGCCATCCATCGTAGTGGCGGGTTGTGAGGCACATGTCTGCCTCCTGCAAACCGCCTTGGCGTTGCTGGAGGACGAGTTCGAGGTATGGGTGGTGACCGACGCCTGCAGCGCCCGCACCGAGCGCAACCGCGATGCGGCCTTTGACCGCCTGGCTGGCGCTGGCGCCGAACTCCTGACGACCGAAATGGTGGCTTTTGAATGGTTGCGCCATGCCGACCATCCCCAGTTTCGTGCGGTGCAGGCATTGATCAAGTGAGGCCCGGGGCGGGGTCTTGTCGGAGCCCGTAGTCAGCCACTAGCAAGTTGCATGTTCATAATCCGGACAGCTACGCGGCACCGGCGTAGAACTCAACGTGGAGACAAAAATGCCCGACTACAAAGCCTTTCACCGCCGCTCTATCGACGACCGCGATGCCTTCTGGGCTGAGCAGGCCCAACGGATTGACTGGCAGACGCAGCCCAAGACGATATGTGATTACAGCAATCCGCCTTTTGCCCGCTGGTTTGAAGGCGGCACCACCAATTTATGCCATAACGCGGTGGATCGCCACCTCAAAGACCGGCCAGACCAAGTCGCCTTGATCGCCGTATCGACGGAAACCGATACCGAGCAAACCTATACCTTTCGCCAGCTTCACACCCATGTGCAAACCATGGCCGCGAGCTTGCTGGAACTCGGTGTGCGTAAGGGTGACCGCGTGCTGATCTACATGCCCATGGTGGCCGAAGCCGCCTTTGCCATGCTAGCTTGCGCGCGTATTGGTGCTATCCATTCGGTGGTCTTCGGGGGCTTTGCCTCGGTATCGCTGGCCTCGCGCATTGAAGATGCATCGCCGGTGGTGGTAGTCAGCGCGGATGCGGGTTCGCGCGGAGGCAAAGTAGTGCCCTACAAACCGCTGCTGGACGAAGCGCTGTCCCTGTCCAGCCACAAACCGCAGGCGGTACTGCTGGTAGATCGCCAATTGGCCCCAATGGCCATGACAGCCGGGCGCGACCATAGCTGGGCGAGCCTGCAAGCTAAGCACCACAACGCAGTCGTGCCTTGTGAATGGGTCGATGCCACGCACCCCAGCTACACCTTGTACACGAGCGGCACCACCGGAAAACCCAAAGGCGTGCAGCGCGATACCGGAGGCTATGCCGTGGCCCTAGCCGCGAGCATGGAAACCATTTTCTGCGGCAAGGCCGGTGAAACCTATTTCTCCACCAGCGACATTGGCTGGGTGGTGGGCCATAGCTACATTGTTTACGGGCCCTTGATCGCCGGTATGGCGACCATCATGTATGAAGGCCTGCCTATCCGTCCCGATGGTGGCATTTGGTGGAGCTTGGTCGAAAAGTACAAAGTCACCGTGATGTTCAGCGCCCCCACGGCGATCCGGGTATTGAAAAAACAAGACCCCGCTTTGCTCAAGCGCTACGACCTGAGCAGTTTGCGCACCCTTTTTCTGGCTGGGGAGCCCTTGGACGAACCGACCGCCCAGTGGATTAGCGATGGCCTGGGTAAAGACATCATCGACAACTATTGGCAGACCGAGAGCGGCTGGCCAATTTTGACCATTGCCAACGGCGTAGAAAAAGCGCCAAGCAAATTCGGCAGTCCGGGCATTGCCATGTATGGTTATGACGTCAAACTCCTGGACGAAGCGACGGGAGAGGAATTACATGGCGCCGATAAAAAAGGCGTGCTCGTGATCGAGGGTCCGCTGCCTCCCGGCTGCATGCAAACCGTATGGCAAGACGATGATCGTTTTGTAAACACCTACTGGAAAAGCGTGCCTGGTAAATTGGTTTACAGCACGTTTGACTGGGCCACACGCGACAAAGATGGCTATTACTTTATCCTCGGGCGTACCGACGACGTGATCAATGTGGCCGGCCACCGTCTGGGTACCCGTGAAATAGAGGAGTGCATTTCCGGCCATCCCAATGTCTCTGAAGTGGCGGTGGTGGGCGTGGCCGACAACCTCAAAGGCCAGGTGGCGATGGCCTTTGCCGTAGTCAAGGACAGCAGCGCGCTGGTCGATGACAAGGCGCGCTTTGCGCTGGAGGGGGAAATCATGAAACTGGTGGACCAGTCGATTGGCGCCATCGGCCGTCCCGCGCGCGTGCGCTTTGTAACGGTGCTGCCCAAAACACGCAGCGGCAAGTTGCTGCGCCGCGCCATCCAGGCCGTATGCGAAGGCCGCGATCCCGGCGACCTGACCACCATGGAAGACCCCTCGGCGCTTCAGCAAATCAGGGATTTAATCTAAGGACTGGTCCGGCGCGGCGCGTCTATCCCAAAGGGGTCCGCGCCATCGGGCCCGGTTTCGATGGCACAATGCGCCTTGTCACCAAGGCGTCCAACGCCAACGTCGCATCCGCCATCCGGTCAAGCCGTACAGCGGAAGGTCTTTTAACCAGCTTATGTTTCCCCGGAGGGAAACGGAGGTCAGCGAAAAATGAGTACGAGTCCGTCCGTCTATTCAGCCTATCTGGGCAACACTTTTCTCTTCGGCGGCAACGCGCCTTATGTCGAAGAGATGTATGAAAACTACCTCGACAACCCTGGCAGCGTGCCGGACACCTGGCGCGACTACTTCGACGCCTTGCAGCATGTGCCGGCCTCCGATGGCAGCAATGCGCGCGATGTGGCCCATCTGCCGGTGGTCAATGCCTTTGCCCAGCGCGCCAAGTCTGGCGGTACCCGCGTGGTACTGGCCAGCGCCGATGCCGAAATGGGTCGCAAGCGCACGGCCGCGCAGCAACTGATTGCCGCTTACCGCAACGTGGGCCAGCGCTGGGCCGACCTGGACCCACTCAAGCGTACGGAGCGCCCGAATATCCCCGACCTGGACCCTGCGTTTTACGGCTTTGCCGACGCCGACCAGGAAACTGTGTTTGACACCAGCAATACGTTCTTCGGCAAAAACAGCATGTCGCTGCGCGAATTGCTCAATGCTTTGCGCGAAACCTATTGCGGCACGCTGGGCGCCGAGTTCATGTATGCCACCGACCAGGACGAGAAGCGCTGGTGGCAACAAAAGCTCGAAAGCGTACGTAGCAAACCCAATTTCAATGCCGAGAAGAAAAAGCACATCCTGGGCCGGCTGACGGCAGCCGAAGGCCTGGAGCGTTTTCTCCATACCAAATACGTCGGCCAAAAGCGCTTCTCGCTGGAAGGCGGCGAGAGCTTTATCGCCGCGATGGACGAGTTGATCCAGGCCGCGGGTACCCAGGGCGTGCAGGAAATCGTGATCGGGATGGCCCATCGGGGCCGCCTCAATGTGCTGGTCAACACCATGGGCAAGCAGCCCAAAGATTTGTTTGCCGAGTTCGACCACACCGCGCCCGAAGAACTGACCTCTGGCGATGTGAAATACCACCAGGGCTTTAGCTCTGACATGAGCACCCCCGGCGGCCCGGTGCATTTGTCGCTGGCCTTTAACCCGTCCCACCTGGAGATCGTCAACCCCGTGGTTCAAGGCTCTGTGCGCGCCCGTATGGACCGACGCTCCGATCCCCAGGGCAAGCAAGTGCTACCGGTGTTGGTGCATGGTGATGCTGCTTTCGGCGGGCAGGGCGTGAACCAGGAAACCCTGGCGCTGGCCCAGACCCGTGGCTACACCACGGGTGGCACGGTACACATCATCATCAACAACCAAATTGGCTTTACCACCTCGGACCCGCGCGATATGCGTTCCAGCGCGTTTTGTACCGACATCGTCAAGATGGTGGAAGCACCGGTACTGCACGTCAATGCCGACGACCCTGAGGCCGTCGTGCTGGCCACGCAGTTCGCGCTGGAATACCGCATGCGGTTTCGCAAGGATGTGGTGGTAGACATTATTTGTTTCCGCAAACTCGGCCACAACGAGCAAGACACCCCTAGCCTGACGCAGCCGCTGATGTACAAAAAAATCAGCGCGCATCCGGGCACCCGCAAGCTGTTTGCGGACAAGCTGAGCGCACAAGGCTTGGGCGAGACCCTGGGCGAGGATATGGCCAAAGCCTACCGCGCAGCGCTAGACGAAGGGCGCCATGCGGCAGATCCCGTGTTGACCAACTTCAAAACCAAGTTCACCGTAGATTGGGCACCGTTTTTAGGCAAAAAGTGGACCGATGCCGGCGATACCGCGCTGCCCCTGAGCGAATGGAAACGCCTTGCCGAACGCATGACGACGATTCCCGCCTCGGTTACGCCGCACCAATTGGTGCGCAAAGTCTACGACGACCGCGCAGCGATGGGCCGCGGCGATATCCCCGTCGATTGGGGCATGGGCGAGCACATGGCATTGGCTTCCTTGGTGGCCAGCGGCTACCCGGTTCGGCTTTCCGGCGAAGACAGCGGACGGGGCACCTTCACCCATCGCCATGCCGTTATCCATGACCAGAACCGTGAAAAATGGGACGTGGGCACCTATGTACCTTTGCAAAACGTGGCAGATGGACAAGCGCCCTTTGTGGTAATTGACTCGATCCTGTCCGAAGAGGCCGTGCTGGGCTTTGAATACGGCTATGCTTCCAATGACCCCAATACCATGGTCATTTGGGAAGCGCAGTTCGGCGATTTTGCAAATGGCGCGCAAGTGGTAATCGATCAGTTCATTGCCTCGGGCGAAGTCAAGTGGGGCCGCGTCAATGGCCTAACTTTGATGCTGCCGCACGGCTACGAGGGCCAGGGCCCGGAGCACAGCTCGGCGCGCTTGGAGCGCTTCATGCAATTGGCAGCCGATACCAATATGCAAATCGTGCAACCCACAACCGCCAGCCAAATTTTCCACGTGTTGCGCCGCCAAATGGTACGCAATGTGCGCAAGCCTTTGGTCATCATGACGCCCAAGTCGCTGCTGCGTAACAAAGACGCTACCTCGCCCTTGAGTGAGTTCACCCGTGGGGGTTTCCAGACGGTGATCGGCGAAGTGAAAGAGCTCAAGGCCGAAAAAGTCAAACGCATCGTCGTGTGTTCGGGCAAGGTCTATTACGATCTGATGAAAAAGCGCGAGGAGCGTGCTTCGGACGATGTCGCCATTGTGCGTATCGAGCAGTTGTATCCGTTTGCGCACAAGGCCTTTGCGACGGAGATCAAAAAATACCCGAATGCGACCGAAATCGTCTGGGCCCAGGACGAACCGCAAAACCAGGGGGCGTGGTTTTTTGTGCAGCACTACATCCACGAAAACATGCTGGAGGGCCAAAAACTTGGCTATGCCGGTCGGGCTGCATCGGCTTCGCCGGCGGTAGGCTATTCGCACCTCCACCAGGAACAACAAAAAGCACTTGTCGATGGCGCATTCGGCAAGCTCAAAGGCGTGGTGTTGACCAAGTAAGTCGCCACCCCGACACGCAAACACATTGAAAGAATAGTATGGCCATCGTAGAAGTAAAAGTTCCTCAACTGTCTGAATCCGTGGCGGAAGCTACGATGTTGCAGTGGAAGAAAAAAGTTGGCGACAGCGTCGCCGCAGACGAAATCCTGATTGAAATCGAGACCGACAAAGTGGTGCTCGAAGTGCCTGCCCCCTCGGCTGGCGTGCTGGCGGAAATCTTGGTGCTTGACGGCGGCATGGTCAAGGCTGAACAGCTGATTGCCCGTATCGATACTGATGGCAAAGTGGCCGCAGCGCCGGCCGCCAATCTAGCGGCATCCACTCCCGTCGCTGCGGCTGCCATGCCGGCGGCCAACAAAGCCGATGTGTTGATGCCTGCCGCAGCCAAAATGATGGCGGACAAGCAGTTGGCCGCTGGCTCGGTGCCAGGCACCGGAAAAGATGGACGTGTCACCAAAGGTGACGTACTGCAAGCCTTGCAAGCGCCTGCACCTGCGGTGCTCATCCCCACCGGGGTGCCGCAGACCGCCTTACCGCAAGTGTCAGCGCCGGCCAGTATCGGTCTGGGCGATCGTCCTGAACAACGCGTGCCCATGAGCCGCTTGCGCGCCCGTGTGGCCGAGCGACTGTTGCAATCGCAATCGACGAATGCCATCCTCACGACCTTCAATGAAATCAACATGGCCCCGGTCATGGAGATGCGCAAAAAATTCCAGGAACGTTTTGAAAAAGAACACGGCATCAAGCTCGGCTTCATGAGCTTTTTTGTCAAAGCGGCGGTGCACGCCTTAAAGAAATACCCGGTGCTCAACGCCTCGGTCGATGGCAATGACATTGTCTACCACGGCTACTTTGACATCGGCATCGCCGTGGGCTCGCCGCGTGGCCTGGTGGTGCCAATTTTGCGCAATGCGGATCAAATGAGTTTTTCAGATATCGAGAAAAAAATCGCCGAGTTCGGCGCTAAGGCGCGCGACGGAAAGCTTGGCATGGACGATATGACCGGCGGCACATTTTCTATTTCCAACGGCGGTACCTTTGGCTCCATGCTGTCCACACCCATCATCAACCCGCCGCAGTCCGCCATTTTGGGTGTGCATGCCACCAAAGACCGTGCCGTGGTCGAAAACGGTCAGGTCGTAGTGCGACCTATGAACTATTTTGCCATGAGCTATGACCACCGCATCATCGACGGGCGCGAAGCAGTGCTGGGTCTGGTGGCCATCAAGGAGGCCATGGAAGATCCTTCGCGCCTCTTGTTTGACATCTGAACGGGCGCACACCATGAGCACAGCATTTGACGTCATTGTCATCGGCGCCGGGCCCGGCGGGTATATCGCAGCTATTCGCGCGGCACAACTGGGCTTTAAGGTCGCGTGCATTGACGAGTGGAAAAACGCCAAGGGCGGCCCCGCTCCCGGTGGCACTTGCACCAACGTCGGATGTATTCCATCGAAGGCATTGTTGCAGTCGAGCGAGCACTTTGACCATGCCAACCACCACTTTTCCGAGCACGGCATTTCCGCCAAAGACGTCAAGATAGACGTGGCCCAAATGATGGCTCGCAAAGAAAGTGTGGTCAAGCAAAACAACGATGGAATTTTGTACTTGTTCAAAAAGAACAAGGTCACCTTCTTGCACGGTAGCGGCAACTTTGTAGGCAAGAGCGAGGGCGGCTACGAGATCCGCATTAGAGGCCAAGCCGAAGAGATCATCACGGGCAAGCAAGTCATCATTGCCACGGGCTCCAATGCACGTAATTTGCCTGGTGTGCCCTTTGACGAAGTCAATGTGCTCTCCAACGACGGCGCTTTGCGTGTGGGCGCCGTACCGAAAAAATTGGCGCTGATCGGTTCCGGCGTAATTGGATTGGAAGTGGGCTCCGTGTGGCGTCGTTTGGGCGCGCAGGTAAGCATTCTTGAAGGCCTGCCCACTTTTCTTGGCGCGGTGGACGAGCAAATTGCCAAAGAAGCCAAGAAGGCTTTTGAAAAACAAGGCTTGAAGATCGAGCTCGGCGTCAAAGTCGGCGAGATCGTCAATGGCAAAAAAGGCGTGACCGTGAACTACACCAATGCCAAGGGCGAAGCGCTGGTGTTGGAGGTGGACAAGCTAGTGGTCTCCATAGGCCGCGTACCCAACACGATGGGATTGGATGCCCAAGCGATAGGCTTGCAGCTAGACGAGCGTGGCGCCATTGCGGTGGACGCAGAGTGCAAAACCAACTTACCAGGGGTGTGGGCTATTGGCGATGTAGTCCGTGGTCCTATGCTGGCACACAAAGCCGAAGAAGAGGGCGTGGCAGTGGCCGAGCGCATCGCCGGGCAGCACGGCCATGTCAATTTCAACACCATCCCCTGGGTGATTTACACCAGCCCGGAGATTGCCTGGGTAGGGCGTACCGAGCAGCAGCTCAAAGCCGATGGTGTGGCCTATAAAGCCGGTACTTTTCCCTTTCTGGCCAATGGCCGCGCCCGCGCTTTAGGCGATACCACGGGTATGGTGAAGGTTCTGGCCGATGCCGTGACCGATGAAATTCTAGGCGTCCATATGGTTGGGCCACAGGTATCTGAACTGATTTCAGAGGCGGTAGTGGCGATGGCTTTCAAGGCGAGCGCCGAAGACATTGCACGGATTTGTCATGCCCATCCCTCACTGAGCGAAGCGACCAAGGAAGCAGCCTTGGCGGTGGACAAACGTACGCTGAACTTTTAAGTTTTTTCCTTGTCACCGTCGGGCCCTGCCACACGGTGCCGGCCCTGTTGTTTTGCGCGGTACAAGGCCGCATCGGCTTGCTCCACCAATTGCAAAGGTTTGGAGCCCCGGTGCGGGTAAGCGGTGGCGACGCCGATGCTAACGGACACCCGGCCATAGGGCGAATCCTCATGCTCGAGAGCCAAGGCGAAGACTTCCTGGCACAGATACCGGGCAATCGTATGGATACCGTTTAAGTCGGTATCCGGCGCGATCAGGACAAACTCTTCGCCACCGTAGCGTGCGATGAGGTCGCCACTGCGCATGACGCCCGCTTCAAACACGCGTGCTAATTGGCGCAGACAGGCATCGCCCGCAGGGTGCCCGTAACGGTCGTTATAGCTTTTGAACCAGTCCACGTCGATCAGCGCGACTGAAAGAGGGCATTTGTCGCGCGCCGCACGTCCCCATTCCACTTGCAATGTTTCGTCAAAGCGGCGACGGTTGGCGACCCCGGTCATGCCGTCCACGGTGCTGAGCGCTTCCAGGCGCTGTGCTGCCATGGCCAGCTCTTGGGTGCGTTGCGAGACCTGTAATTCCAGGTTGATTTCCGCCTGGCGGGCTTTTTCAAAAGCCAGGTTTTGTTCTTGCAAGCTGCCGCGTAATTGGCATATTTGCGTTTGGCGCTTGCGCATCTCTTGGTGGATCACAGCACCTGCCAACACAAACAGACCCTGCACCAGCGCCAGGTCCATGCCCTCACGATGCAGCACCACATCAGCGCCCCAGGAAGCTTGTTGCAGATACAGGCTGAGCAGGGGTACCAGCAGGCCTATGCAGTACCCAAGCAAGGCGCGCGCACCGTGCGCCACCCGCCACGCGGTCAGTAGCACCAAAACTCCGTAGGCCAAAGGCAAACCCCATTGCAGCACGGTGGCTGCAAGCATGGGCCACGGTGTCAGCGCCGCAAGCACCAGACTGGGCGCCCCCGCGGCATACACGATGCGCCGAAAGGGCAGATCGGCCGCTTGCCGGCCCAGGGCATGGAGTAACAGGCCGACGGTAAACAACAGCAAGGCCGCATGGGCCAGTAGATACGAAACCGTGGCCAGCGTATGCCCGCCCTGGGGTAGCAGCGCGGGTAACTGAGCGCTGTTTTCGGCAATGCGCCAGGTCGCAGCCAAGACCAAGCCAAAGTACCAGGCAAATGCCTTTTCCTTGGTGGCGCCCCATAAAAAAACAAATACCAAGGCCAAGGCCGTGCACAGGCCTGTCAACCAACCATAACGCATCGCGTCGGCATCCATCAAGCGCCCGGAGGGTGTGTCGTCGGCCTTCAAAACGGCCATTTTCATGCCATCGCTTGAACCGCTGCGGTCGAAATACGCGTTAGAGGCCCGTGCGGGAATTTCCTGGAAGCCCGATAGCCTCTTGTCGCTATGCGCCAGAACAAAGTTCGCTGCGCCCGATCGGCTTGTGGTCCCGGTAGCGTCGCTCGTCAGCTGCAGGCTTTGCTGGTCCACTTTGGGGAAGTCCAGATCACGGCCCATGGCCCCGCTACCAAGGACAAGCGCCACTAGCGTACAAAGGGCGTATCGCAGGGTGTTTGCCAAGGTATGACCTGCTTGCCCCAGCGGCACAGGCAGGCTTTGTGTTCCCTGGGATATCCCTTGCGCGCCAAAGTTTTTTACACGCGTGCCGCTGACGTCCGGAGGCGTTTTGCCATGGCTTGCACTTATCAGCAATTCAGAGGTTTGCACGCTCAACTTTGAAAGGAAGGGTAGTAACTAACGCTTAGTGTAATTATATTAATTTTGATTTAATCGAATAAAACATATTTTTTTGTCAAAAATTGCATTTAAGTCAATTGAAAGGGCCAGCAGCTTGTGCATTTTGGTGGATGGACTGTAACCCAGCCCTGCGTCCCGCACCTGGGCACGTGGCTAAGCTGGGGTGGGTCTTGCCTTTGCAAATGCCGGTTTGCGCCCAGTGGCAGTAGGCGGGGCATTGCTTTGCCCAAGCCCTGCGCAGCGGGAGGGTGGTGTTACAGTGAGCCTAAATTTACGAAAGATCACCTTGGCAACACCCAATTACGGTTACGAAAAACGCCAGAAGGAACTGGCTAAAAAGCGTAAAAAAGAAGACAAGCTCAAGAGCAAGACTGAGCGCAAAGTGGGGGGCGATCCGGGTGCGCCGGATACCGATGACTTGGTGACGCCGGCCTACACCCCGCCCCAAGCCGATACTGGCCCGGTAAACAGCTAAACCAGCGCGGCGGCTGCCTGGCGCATCGCCAAAGCGCCGCGATCGGTGAGTTTTAGCGTTTGCGACTGCGCATACTGCACAAAATTGCGATCCATCGATTGCAGGTACACCGGGTCGTAATGGTCGGTTAGCAGCGAGCGCACCACGCTGGCAAAGTCCCCTTGGCTGACCGCGTCTTTCCAAGCTTCTACGGTGGCCTTACCGCGTTGCGCCGTCAACGCCTCCAGGCGGTTGCAAAAGTGCTCTGGGTTGCGCAGAAAAAACGCATAGTCTTCCAGCAGCAGCGCCACGCGCTCGGGAAGTGACAGATCGATGACCACGCAGGCGCTGGCGCGCATGGCCTCTAGGAGGTCCGTGTGAATCGCCACATTACCTACTTTTTTGCTTTCACTTTCCACGAACACCGGCCGGGACGGCTCAAAACCACGCAAAGCGTCCCAGACCAAAGTATCAAAACGCTTCTGACTGGGCTGCGCCTGCCCGGGAATGGCGCCTAGGACCGAACTGCGGTGTTGCGCCAGGGCTTCCAGGTCCAGCACTTGCGCACCTTCGGCCGCTAAGGCCTGCAGCAGCCGCGTCTTGCCCGAGCCCGTGGTGCCGCAAATCACCTTAAATTGCATTTGCGCGGCCAATCGCGCCATATCCAGCAACATTTCGGCGCGAAATGCTTTGTAGCCACCTTCGATCAGGCTGACCCGAAAGCCGATTTGGTCCAATACCAGCGACAAGGAAGCGCTGCGCTTGCCGCCGCGCCAGCAGTAGGCCAGTGGCGCCCAGTCGCGCGTTTTGTCCAGCACATGGGCTTCAATATGGGCGGCGATATTGCGCGCCGCAATGGCCGCGCCGCGCTTTTTCGCTTCGAAGGCGTTGACCTGCTTGTACATCGTGCCAATCGCTTGGCGTTCACTGTCATTCAAGGTGGGCCAGTTCAGTGCGCCTGGCAAGTGATCCAGGGCGTGTTCGGATTCGCTGCGTGCGTCTATCACGGTGTCAAATTCACCGTAGCGCGCGATGACTTCACGCGGGGTGACCAGTTGCAAACTCATGGCAGCAGCTTTTTTAATGCGGGCCACACATTGCCCAGCATGATCGGATGCGCCGCTTCGACCGGATGGATGCGGTCGCTTTGGAACAGGGTGTCAGCTTGGTCGGCATCGGCCACGCCTTTGAGAAAAAACGGTACCAGGGCAGCTTTGTGGCGCTTAGCCACTTCGGCGTACATCCCGATGAACTCGGCGGCGTACTGTGGCCCGTAATTGGGGGGGACCTGCATGCCCAGCAGCAGCACCTTGGCACCCTGGCCTTGCGCCGCCTTGACCATGGCTTCCAAATTGTCCTGGCTGGTTTTGAGGGGAAGACCGCGCAAGGCGTCATTGCCTCCCAGCTCGATAAGCACCAGTTGGGGCCTGTGCTGCGCCAGCAGCGTCGGTAGCCGCGACAGACCGCCCGAGGTGGTGTCGCCGCTGATGCTGGCGTTGACCACAGAAATCGCCTTGCCTTCGTCGCGCAAACGCCTGTCCAGCAGGGCCACCCAGCCGGTGCCGCGCTTGAGCCCGTATTCGGCGCTCAGCGAATCGCCCACCACGAGCAGCGTTACCTGCGCTTTGGCGCAGACAGAAAAGCGAGTAGCGAGCAAAAGGCCAAACGCGCTTACGTTAAAGTACCTGCGATTCATTGAAAGTTCCATGTCTGATTCAATTATCGCGGTAAGCCAAGTCTGCAAGTCGGTGAGCGACTCCACCGGTACCCTGCAAATCCTCCACAACATCGACTTTTCGCTGCAAGCGCGTGAGGCCGTCGCCATTGTGGGCGCCTCGGGGTCCGGCAAAAGCACCCTGCTGTCCATCATCGCGGGCCTGGACACGCCCAGCAGCGGCACGGTGCATATCGCCGGGCAGAACGTGTTTGCCCTGGACGAAGATGCCCGCGCCGCCTTGCGCGCCCGGCAAATTGGCTTTGTATTCCAAAGCTTTCAGTTGCTGGGTAATTTGACGGCGCTAGAAAATGTCATGCTGCCCTTGGAGCTATCGGGGCGCAAGGATGCCCGCAAGGCTGCCGCCGCCATGCTGGAGCGGGTGGGCCTCTCGCAGCGATTGCAGGCCTACCCCAAGGTGCTCAGCGGTGGCGAGCAGCAGCGTGTGGCGCTGGCGCGCGCATTTGTCGTGCAACCTGCCGTTTTGTTGGCCGACGAGCCCACGGGCAGTCTGGACTTTGCCACTGGAGAGACCATCATGGCGCTGATGTTCGAGCTCAACCGCGAGCTAGGCACCACCTTGGTACTGGTGACACATGACCGCGCCATTGCGCAACGATGCCAGCGCTGCCTGACCATTGAAGCCGGCTGCCTGGCTTCGGATGTCAGTACCACGGTCCCGCTGGGGCACATCTAAGCGCCAGTACGAGGCCTGCCACGATAATCGGGCCATGTCTGCTTCCCACATACTTTTTGGATTTCATGCGCTAGGTGTGCGCTTGAAAATTGCGCCGCAGTCGATTGTGGAACTGTATTACGAGCCTACGCGGCGCGACGCCCGTATGCGCCAGTTCCTTGAAAAAGCCCACGAAGCCGGTGTGCGTCTGATTGAAGCAGATGGCATGCGTTTGTCCAAACTGTGCGGCAGCCACGGGCACCAGGGTGTTGCGGCCCGCACACGGCCCTTGCCGCAGGCGCGCTCGCTCGATACGCTGCTGGAAGACCTGGAGTCCGCACAGGCCGCATTGCCGCTGCAAGAGAGGCAGCCACCCTTGCTCTTGGTTTTGGATGGCGTTACCGACCCGCACAACCTGGGCGCGTGTTTGCGTGTAGCCGATGGCGCCGGGGCGCACGCGGTGATTGCGCCCAAAGACCATGCGGCGGGCATCAACGCCACGGTGGCCAAAGTGGCCAGCGGGGCGGCCGAAACCGTGCCTTACTTTATGGTGACCAATTTGGCGCGCACTTTGATGGAACTCAAAGAACGCAATATCTGGATTACCGGCACCAGCGACGCCGCACCACGCACTTTGTACGAGGCGGACTTTCGTGGCCCGACTGCGCTGGTGCTGGGCGCAGAAGGTGATGGCATGCGCCAGTTGACGACCAAAACTTGCGACCAGTTGGTCAGCCTGCCCATGCGCGGGGCTGTGGAGAGTTTGAATGTATCGGTCGCCAGCGGCATATGTTTGTACGAAGTGCTGCGCCAGCGCAGCGGGCTGACGATTGCACCAGGAGGAAAACCATGAAAAACAGCTTCAACCCAAAGTATCTTGCACTTGGCGTATGCGCCGCGGCCCTTTTGTCGACCTTGGGTGCTTGCACCCAGGAACAACAAAACAAATTGGGCCGTGATATCCAAAACTGGACCGGCACCAATGGCGTGCTGGAAGTCTATGCCGGCGACAAACTGGTACGCCGCTTTCTCAAAGTGGACAAACTCAGCACCGCCATGGGCACGGACGACAACAAGCCGCGCCCTTACCGCTTTGGTTACGGGGTACTTGATGAAAACCTAAACATGCAAGCCGACGCGGGCGAGAAAAAAGTCTATTTCGAGATCAGCGACTACGCGACCAATTACGTGTTTTTTGAGAATCCAAACTAAGGATTGCCAAGACGCAGGGGCCAGGGAGATGCTAAGGCCACTGTTCTTCAAACACTTTTGCCAATTAGCCGGTGGACGATGTGGCCGCCGCTGGGCAATCCCTTGTTACCCGGGCAGAGAAGTCCTCGCTTCGGCGCGACCGGGTTGGGAAATGATTGGCTGATGGAGACTTCTTGCAAGGGTAAACCATAGTTATCCCGGCGCGCTATCCGATGCAATATGGCGCTTCGAAGTGCGGTCCACTAGCCGATTCCGGCCTGGTCCAGGCGTTCGAATATTCGTCATCTACCACCAGGAGCCAGACCCATGAAATCAAAGATCGCTGAAGAATACGTCCACATACCAGATCTCGCTTGGATTGACTTCCCCGCCGGTTTGGCCGATGGCGGCATCCGTTGGAAATTGCTCCATGTTCAACCCGGCCATGGCGCATGGACCGCCATTTTTGATTGTCCCAAAGGTTCCTCGTTTGCACCCCATATCCATGCGGGACCGGGCGAATATTTCCTAACGAAAGGGCGTATGGATGTGCGCGGTGGAAAAGACAATGGCGGTGAGACTGCAGTTGCTCCCGGCTACGGCTTTGAATGTTCTGGTGCGCGGCATGACCAAACCTACTTTCCGGAAGATAGTGAGTTTTACATGACCTTCTTGGGGCCCTTGGTCTTCATCCAGCCCGATGGCACGCCTATCGCAGTCGTTGGATGGGAGCAAGTGCAAGGCGCCTGGCTCGCGGGCTAAGTCAAGGCAGCATGATCCGGTCATGGCCAGGACCGCAGCGACGGGGTAATTCATTGTTATTGGTTTTACCAATAAAACCGGACTGCGTCGCTGCGCGCGCTATGACCGAATGAGGGTTTTTGCAGCGTTTCCCCCAACCTAGTCCTATTGCAAGGCTTGCTTCACACCAAGCCCAAAGCGCCCGCCAAGGCCCCGGCGCCTATCAACCACAGCAGGTGGATACGCGTTTTCCACACCAGCAGCGCAGAAGCCACGGTCAATACCCAGAGCAAGGGGGCTTGCTGCGGATTACCGTGGCTGGCGGTGAGCAGCCAACCGGTAGCTACCAGCAGCGCGATCACCACCGGTGCCATAGATTGTTTGAAGGCGCGCACCTCGGCGCGCTCGCGGTTGCGCTGGCCCCAGCGGGCGGCAAAAAAGGTGAGCGTGGTGCTGGGAATAATGATGCCCACCATAGACACCGCCATGGCCGCGCTGGCCAGTGCCCAGGGCAGGGGGCCTTGGTCCGGGCCACCACCCGAAGCCATGCCCACGTTCCAGCCCAGTACCGCCACAAACAAAACATTGGGGCCCGGCGCCGCTTGCGCGAGCGCAATAGAGGCGCTGAACTGGCTGTCGGTTAGCCACGGGTTTTGCGCCACAAGGTAACGATGCATTTCGGGCACGGTGGTGATCGCGCCTCCCACTGACAGCAAGGACAGGGTTACAAAGCAGCCCAAGAGGTCTATCAAATTGCCGTAGCCAAATCCGGTCATACAAGCTCCTGCGCCGGTGGTGGCAAGGTACGGATGCGATGCAAGGCCCAAAAAAATGCTGGCAAGCCAATGCCTAGCAGCGTCCAGGCCAATGGCACCTTCAAAAACGCGATGGCGGTGAAGACCAGTCCTGCGGTCAAGGCGCAGGCCCAGGTGCCCATCGCATTGCTGCGCAAAGCAGGCACGAGGCGGATGCCAGTGCCTGCAATCAAACCTGCGGACACCGCCCCCATGCCACGTAAAGCGCCTTGCACTGCGGGTAAATGCCCGATGCCCGCAAGACCTATCGTTAGTGCCATGACGACAATTAGCGGGATAGTGAGCATGCCTGCAAGCGCAGCCAAAGCGCCGCGCCAGCCGAAATAGCGGTCACCAATGATGAGCGCCAGATTCACCACGTTCGGGCCGGGCATGATTTGCGATACCGCCCAGTCCTCAATAAACTCTTCGATCGTGAGCCACTGTTTTTTCTCGACCAATTCGCGCTGCACCACCGCCAGGACTCCGCCGAACCCTTGCAGCGCAATACCGCTGATCGCCCAGAACAGGGCGGCGAGGGAGGCGGGGCGGGGCGAGGTGGTGATGGCGGAAGCGGCTATCGGCGGTGCCGGCAAATGATCGAAGCTTGGCATGGGATCGGAACGAAAGCCTGCATCCTAGCCTAAGGCCTATGGCTGCTCCGTACTTGGCAATTGCGCTGCTACCCACGCAAACACCCGCGCGTCGGTACACAGTTGCAAATGGCCGATGCCTCTAAATACCTGCGCATCCACACCGGGCAGGGTTTGCGCGGTTTGCGGGAAAACAATGGCGTCCTGCTCGGTCAGGGCGATGCGCAGCAGGGCGCGGCGTGCGGGGCTTTCCTGGGCTTGCAGGTCGTGCAACCAATCACTGCCCCAGACCATTTGGCGCGCATTGGGTAATTTGGCGTGCGGCGGAATTTGGGTTCCTTGGTGCGGACTGCCCAGCGATACGGCGACGGCTACTTGCGTGTCCCCGTAGGCACGCATCCAGGCGCGTATCACCAGGCCGCCCATGCTGTGGCCCACCAGGGCCACGCGCGCTTGCCCGGTTTGGGCGCGCAACTGCGCAAGGGCTTGTTCCACCTGGGGTGCGAATTCGTCAATCGAGCAAAACAGGGGCTCTAGGTTGATGGCTAGCACGGTATGGCCCAGGGCCTGTAAGCGCGACGCCATGTCGCGCCACACCCCGTAATTGCAACAATAACCGTGTATCAGCAAGACCGGAACCCGCTGGCTTTGGCCTAGCCCTAGGAGCGTTTGCCCTTGGCCCCGAACCCAGGGCATGCCCCACATGAGTAAACGGTAGATCGCCCAAGATTCGCCAAAGATAGCCCGCCACCAGATCCAGCCGCTTTCCCCTGATGGGCGAGAACGCAGAGTGAGTCTTGCGGTCCAAACCAACACGATTAGCAAAGGCAGCAGCAACCAGGCGGCCAAAAGCCACCAAGCCTGCCAATTCAAGACCGCGACCAACCACAGGCTCACCACCGCATAGCCCATGGTCTGCCAAAAGAACAGGCGCCTTAAGGTTGCGGCCAGCATAAGAGCGCCTGTGCTTAGGCGGCTTTTGCCGGCTCGCAGCGCAAGGTGCGGCGGGCCGACTCTAATTGCGCCTGGTCTGCCTGGTAATCCGAGGCCAGCACACGCATCAGTAAAAAGCCGGTGCCAGACGGACTGACTACGACCTGTGCGCCTTGGGGCACGGGCAAAGTACCTTTGGCGCCGCCTGCGGGCACCAGCCACAGGTCAATAGGCGTCCCTTGGGCTTGCCGGTCATTGCGGACAAAAAAGTTGTCACTCTTGGCGCTGTACAGCGCAATCGACCAGTAGCCCTGCAACTGCGGCGCAGCACGGACACGCACGGGTCCATCGCTCAAGTCAAACACGCAGACCGAATACAACAAATCCGGGCTGGGCATGACCACGCTGCGCGACTGCGCGTTGACAGGCGGCGGAAAAGCCGCCTGATTACGCATATTCATTTTTTGCGCCATGGGCCCATTCATCAGCACTTGCATGATCAGGCGCGGCGCAGCCCATACGGTGAGTAAATGCGCTAGCACGACAGTGCTAAGCAAAGTGGCAATGCGGTAAAGCCACAGGCGACGGGTATTGGACCAGCTGCTCATACACAGGCCCCCACAGGCTCGATCTTGGGCGGCACCAGGCTTTGCGGCGCAGCTTGCAAGGTAGGGTCAGGGTTGTACAGCCTAAAGGTCAGCAGCATGCCGCGCTTTCCCGGCGTAGGCAGCCAGTAAATGCCTTCTTGCTCCCTTGGGCCGGTACTAAAGCTAAATACGCCTTCGCTGCTCAGTTGCGCGATGTCGCCGTTCAGGCTGTAATGCGCATTGGGCGCATCAAATAAATACATATCGTCGGCATAGGCCGTGATGCTCCACCAGCGGGCCTTGGGGGGGACGCCACTGATGCGATAAATACATTGCGAGCGCAGGGCATGGCCGGTGTCATCTTGGGTTGCCACGAAATACATGGTTTCGCTGCGGCCCAAAGCCAACAAGGCATTGACCGCCACGGTGGCGCGGGTATACATATCGGCATCGACACTGCCAGCCTGCAAATTGGAACGCCAAGCGCCCACTTGCACCGAGGGGTTGAGCCAAGCTGCTTTTTTCAGCACCCAGAGCGCAGAGCCAACGCCCACCGCCAACGCGCCGAGGTACAAGGCTCCACCGACCAGTATGCGCCGCAGGCGCGAAGGCGCATGCCCTGTCATTGCTGCGCTTGGGCCAGCGCCGCTTCGCGTGCTTTACGCGCCAGCGGCATCCAATGCAACAAGCCAAACAGCAGGGACAGCACCAGGCTGACGAGCAGTGGGCCGGAATACAGTTTGATGTAACGATAGGCCAGCAGGCACTCCAGCGCATGGATCAGCAGCAAAGCGAGGGACATGGTTTGCACGATAGGCCCCGCCTGGCCGGGAAAGGCCACGAGGTGCGAGGCTAGGGCCAGCAGGTACACCGCAATGACCGAAGCTTTGAAAAATGAATTGAGCATAGTGGTTTTTTTCTAAATATACCTTGCCAAACACCGGCAAACTTCTTGCGCGGCGACAGGTGTTTGCAATCCATGGCTTCATGCAGCCATGGACTGCCGAGTCACTCAGGCGCCTTGCCGTAACGCAGGCTGGGTCATTACATCAGCCGCTTTTTGCTCACTGCGCTCGAATTGGCGGGCAGGCTAAATAGCATACCGTCTTCGCCCACGGTGATCGGGCCTTTGTAAAACTGGGCTGCATCGCCTACAAAGGCCGGATAGCCAAAGCGCACCGGCATGGGTGGCACGATATGGTTAAAAATGAGCTGCTTGGCACCGGCATCAGCCGCCACTTGCGCTGCTTCCTCGGGGCTGGTGTGGTAGTTCAGAATATCGCGCATGACATGCGCTAGGTTGTCCATTTTTTTGTCGGTCAACACCTCACCCAACAAGCCTACCAGCTTGGGCTGCAAAGCTTCATGCAGCAAGATATCCGCGTCTTTGGAAATCGCGGCCACGGAGGGCACCTTGGTGGTGTCCCCGCTGATCACGATGGAGCGGCCTTTGTAGTCAAAGCGGTAACCCACGGCGGGTTCCACGGGAGCGTGATGAACGCGAAATGCCGTTACTTTCAGCCCCTTGTCCTCTAGCACGACGACGGTATCGCCCTGGCCTTTGGGCGGCAGTTCAAAAGGTATGCCTTTGCCGCCGCTACCGCCAGGGGGCATGATTTTTTCCGTGTGGTGGCTCACGCGGTAACCGTAGTCGAGCACATAGGCTGACCGGAACCCGTCCACCACTTTATCCACGCCCGTGGGGCCATAAACGGCCAGGGGTGTGGTCGACGAGACCATGCCCCAGTGCTGCAACATGATGGGGCTCAGTCCATCGATATGGTCTGAATGAAAGTGGGTCAAGAACAGGGCTTCGGCATTACCAACGGGTATACCCATGTAGCCCAGGTTGCGGGCTGCGCCTTCGCCTGCGTCGATGATGAAGATCCGGTCACCGGCGATGACGACCGAACAGGGTCCGGCGCGGCTGGGGTCAGGAAAGGGAGAGCCGGTGCCGCACAAAGCCAGGTGCAGACCATCGGGCAAATCGGGCACGATATTGCGACCTACTTGGGCGTTCGCAATGCGCTTGAGCACCAGGGTGCCTAGCTCGCGCTGAAAGGCCCAAGCCAGTGCCGCCAACAAAAGGCCGAGCGCGACCAAACCCAACAAAATCCGTTTTACCAACTGCATGCCTGTCTCCTAGTGTGAGGGCAGCAAGAATTATTGCATGCACTGGTGTACGGAGCTGTCCGCTTCAATACACCGGTTGGTATCGCGCAATCGTATCTTTCACATCCTGACTCAGGACAAAGCCCTCGCCATGTTTGGCGGCAAGGGCATCGCAGCGCGCGGCAAATGCATCTAGGCCCATGCCGTATACAAACTGCATAGCGCCACCCGTCCAGGCCGGAAAGCCAATACCGAAGATGGAACCGATATTGGCTTCGTGCACGCTGGTGAGCACGTTTTCATGGAGGCAGCGCGCTGTTTCTATGGCCTGGCGGTACAGCAAACGGTCTTTCAGGGTCTGCATGT
>CANKNK010000002.1 GCA_947483455.1 Comamonadaceae bacterium
CCTACGAGTAAGCGCAGCGTCCTGGCGGCAGCAGGTTCAAGCCCACGCGCCCGGCACCCGATTCGCATGTGAGGCCCGGTGCCTATTGCGCAAGGGCCTCGCTGGCCCCAGGGTAGGGCTAACGCCAATCTAAATGAGATACACTCTCATTTAGATTGACTGATCCCCAGTGCGTATCCCATGCCTGCCTCCAGCGCCTCCTGTTTCTTGTCCGAATTGCCCAGCGGCGCGCATGCCGTAGTGGCCCGCTTGTGCGGTGCCGACGATGCCCAGCAGGCGCAGACGGTGCGCAGGCTGGGCGAGTTGGGCTTTATCCCAGGCGAGCCGGTCCAGCTACTGCGCCGCGGCCCCGGCGGGCGTGAGCCTTTGGCGGTACAGGTGGGCGACACCCAATTTGCCTTGCGTCTGCTTGAAGCGGGCTGCATCGAAGTCAACCCGCTCTAGGCCGCGACGTGCAAGCTGCCATAGGTCCGCATCCGTCCGCACGCAGCAGGCCCTGGTCGGTGGCCTTGGTTGGCAACCCCAATTGCGGCAAGACAGCACTGTTTAATTTGCTCACGGGCGCTCGCCAAAAGGTCGCCAACTACGCCGGCGTCACCGTGGAGCGCAAAGAGGGCCAGGCCCGCTTAGCCGATGGGACGCAGCTGCTTGTGGTGGACTTGCCTGGTGCCTACAGCCTGACACCGGCGACGCCCGACGAGCAGGTGATGCGCGATGTGCTGATGGGTGCGCGCACGGGCGAGGTGCCGCCCGATGTGCTGGTGGCGGTAGTCGATGCCACCAATTTGCGCATGAATTTGCGTTTGGTGCTGGAACTCAAAGCCTTGGGTCGGCCACTGGTAGTGGCACTGAACATGGCCGACGTCGCCCGGGCTAATGGCTTGGCCATTGACGTGCCACGGCTGCAAGCCGAGCTGGGCTGTCCGGTGGTGGAGACGGTAGCGGTGCAGGCCCAAGGCCACGCCGCCTTGCTACAGCAATTGCAAAGCGTGCTGCAAAGCCTGCCGGTAGTGTCACCTGCTGCTGCGATCGCGCCTTCAGCTAAGGACTCGCCCACCATTGCCGATCTGCAGCGCGAGGTGCGGCGCATCCTTGCGCTGGTTGCGCCGCTCGCCCCCCGGCGCGCCCGCTTTCAGCATCGCCTTGATGCCGTGCTGATGCACCCGGTGGCCGGCGTGCTGGTACTGGCTGCTGTTTTGTTTCTGATTTTCCAGGCGGTTTTTTCCTGGGCGGCCGTTCCTATGGATTTAATCAAGCAGGCCATGGCCACCGTGGGCGACTGGACGCTGGCCTCCATGCCCGAGGGGCCGCTGCGCAGCTTGCTGGTCGACGGGGTCATTGCCGGGGTCGGCGGCGTCTTGGTGTTCCTGCCGCAAATTCTGATTTTGTTTTTCTTCATTTTGCTGCTGGAAGACTCAGGCTACTTGCCGCGCGCCGCGTTTTTGTTGGACAACGTCATGGGCAAGGTCGGCTTGTCGGGCCGCGCATTTATTCCCTTGCTCAGTAGCTTTGCCTGCGCCATACCCGGCATCATGGCCACCCGCACCATTGCCAACTGGCGCGACCGCCTGGCCACCATCATGGTCGCGCCCTTGATGACCTGCTCGGCGCGCCTGCCGGTGTATGCCTTGCTGATTGGCGCCTTCGTGCCCGAGCGCATGGTGTGGGGCCTGAGCCTGCGCGGGCTCACTTTGTTTGGCCTGTATCTGGCTGGCGTGGTGTCGGCGATGGCGGTGGCTTGGGCATTCAAGCGGGTGTGGATGAAGTCGGCCTACCAACCCTTGATGTTGGAGTTGCCGCCTTACCGCGTGCCCAGTTTGCGCAATCTGGCGCAAGGTTTGTGGGAGCGCGCGCGCATTTTTATGCAGCGTGTGGGCGGCATTATTTTTTCATTGATGGTGATTTTGTGGTTTCTGTCCAGCTACCCCGCGCCGCCCGCGGATTGGGATGCCAGCCAAGGTCCTGCGATAGGGTACAGCGTCGCCGGTATGTTGGGACACGCGCTGCAATATGTGTTTGCGCCGATTGGATTTAATTGGCAAATTTCGATTGCCCTGGTGCCCGGTATGGCAGCGCGTGAAGTGGCTGTGGGTGCGCTAGGCACCGTCTACGCGCTCTCCGCGGCGGGCAGCGGTGTGGCCGATGCGCTATCGCCTATCCTGGCGCAAAGCTGGTCATTGCCCACGGCCTATGCATTGCTGGCTTGGTTTGTGTTCGCACCCCAATGCCTGTCCACGCTGGCGGTGGTGCGCCGCGAGACCAATTCCTGGCGCTACCCCTTGCTGATGGCGGCCTACCTGTTTGGCCTGGCCTATCTGGCGGCCTGGCTCACCTTTCGCATTAGCACCGCTTTGACGGCCTGACGAGAGCATTAGGCATGGGCTTTCAATCACTTACTGTCCTTGTATTGGTGGGCCTGAGCTTCGTCTACGCGACGCAGGCCCTGATGCCCATTGCCTGGAGCTTGTGGGTACTGCGTGCGATGGCGCGTTGGCCGCTGCCTAGGCCCCTGGCGGACCGCTTGGCGAGGAAGGTGCAAACAATCTCAGCCTGCGGCTGCGATGGATGTGACCGGTCGCAAGCGAAGGGCCACGGGGCTGCGAGCGCTTTGCTGCCGCAGGAATCAAAAATTACATTTATGCCTCGGCGCGGCTCCTAGCCCGCCTACCGGCCACGGGAGGCGCTATCAGTCCCGCGGGCGCAGGCTGATGGTCATAGGCGAGGGCACACGCCCGTTGTCGTCGAACGGCAGTCGCTCGGTTTTCAAAATCGCATTAAGCGCCGCATCGTCCCAATAGGCGTCCCCGCTGCGCTTGCGAATTTTGGCACTCATGATTTTGCCGCTGGCATCGGTATACACATCGTATTCCGCAGTGAGGTTTGCGCTCAATTCCTTGATGGTGGAAATATGGGGCCGAATCGCGGCCACTACCTTGGCCCCGTAGCCTGCGCTGGGCCCGGCGCTTTGCGCTGCGCTGCCACTTGCATTGGCATTGCCGCTGCCCACCGCGGCGCCAGCGAGTTTGAGGGCGCGCTCTTTTGCGTCTTTGCGCAACTTCTCGCTCTGTGCCTGCTCCTCGCGCAGGCGCTCGGCCTCTTGCTGCTTGGCGATTTCCAGTTCTTTTTGGCGTAACTCTTCGGCAACTTTCGCCGCTTCTATGTCTTTTTTGCGTTTGGCTTCTTGCGCCTTTGCGGCTTCTAGATCCTTGCGACGTTTACTTTCCTCAACTTTGCTGCGTTTGGTTTTTTCCGCTTGCAGGGCTTGCTCTTGGCGCTGCTCCAGCTCGCGTTGGTCAGCCAGGCGACGCTCTTCGAGCTTCCTCTTTTCCTGCACGGCTTTTTCGCGTTCGTCTTGCTTTTTTTGCTGGGCTTTGCGCTCGGTCGTCGTAATGTCTGCGTCCTTAGTCGCGCTGGGCGGTGGCGCGGCGCGGACTGGTTCGGGTGTGGGCGTACGCGGCGTGATGGTGCTTTCCACTTCCGGCGCAGGCGGCTCAGGCAACAAAGCGGGCGGGGCGGCTTCCATCGGCAAGGGTGCCCACAGTTCGGCGCTGAAGGTGGCGCTTGGCGTTTGCAAATGCCAGGGTACGGCGTAGGCCAGAGCCAGCACCAACAAACCGTGCACGATCAGTGCAAGCGCCAGTGCCCGACCCGACCCGGGCGAGGGCGGCGGTAAAAAATCGCTGTGCGCCTGGGCCGTGGCCATGGTGTTCAGGGTGCGAGTTGCACCGACAGCCCGATGCGCGCAATACCCGCACGTTGCAAGGTATCCATGACCTTGACCACGCGCTCGTATTGCACGCTTTTGTCCGCGCTGATCACCACCGCGCTCGTGTTGGGAGGATGGGCAGCTTGCGCTTTGCGCACCGCGTTAGCCAGGTTCTCTAACTTCACTTCACTGGCAGGGCCCTGGCCTTTGATTTCAAGGGTATTGTCTTTGCCCACGATGATCTGAATCACAACATCGGGCTGCTTGGCAGCATTGCCCACGCTGGGCAAGTCCACTACGCTGGGCGTAATCAGGGGCGCGGTCACCATAAAGATAATGAGCAGCACCAACATCACATCGATGAAGGGCACCATATTGGGCTCGCTGATGGTGCGTCTGCCGCGACCCCTTGAACTGACTGCGGGCATGGGCTACTCCTCAATGGCGTGTAACGGCAGCAAAATAGGCCTAACGTGGTGCGCCGGTGTTGGTCTGGGCGCTGACATTGCGTTGCAGGATGTTGGAAAACTCTTCGATAAAGGTCTCGTGGCTGATGGCAATGCGGTCCAGGTCGCGCGCAAAGCGGTTGTAGGCAATGACCGCTGGTATCGCGGCAAACAGGCCAATGGCGGTGGCCACCAGCGCCTCGGCGATACCCGGCGCCACGGTCGCCAGTGTCACTTGCTGCAAAGCCGCCAGGCCAGTAAAGGCGTGCATGATGCCCCACACCGTGCCGAATAGACCGACGTAAGGCGATACCGAACCCACCGAGGCCAGGAAAGATAAATTGCTTTCCACTTCGTCCATCTCGCGTTGGAAACTGGCGCGCATGGCGCGGCGGGCGCCGTCCATCAAAGTGGCGACATCGGTCACACGGCGTTCACGTAGTTTTTGAAATTCCCGCATACCGCTGGCAAAGATGCGCTCCATAGGCCCGGAGTTGACGCCTTTGCTGGCCGCCGTGGTGTACAGCTCGTTGAGGCTGGAGCCGGACCAAAATTCACGCTCAAACACTTCATTGAGTGATTTGACGCGCTGTAATGCAAATACTTTGCGGAAGATGGCCGACCAGCTGGCAATGGAGACGAGCATCAATAACAGCATCACCAACTGCACTACCAAACTGGCGTGCATCACGAGTTGAAGAATATCGAGGTCCTGGTTCATAGAGAGGCCTTGTAGGTGAAAACGCCTGCGGCAATGGCCGCATTATCCGGCCAGCATGGCATGCAGCCGCTCGATGGCGGTATGCAATTGTTCCATGGAACTGGCGGTAGAAAAACGCACAAATTGCGCGCCATGGGCAGGGCCGAAATCGCGTCCCGGCGTGATGGCGACATGGGCACGCTCCATCACGGCGAAGGAAAAATCCCAACTGTCTTGGATGCCCAAACGCGCGCATGCTTCGGTGCAATCGGCCCAGGCGTAAAACGCACCGTCGGGCATGACCGGCACGGTGAGGCCTAGGGCATTGAGCGCCGGTACAAAGTAATCACGCCGCTGTGCAAAAGCCTGGCGGCGGCTCTCGTACAGCGCAATGCTTTCATCTTCAAAGCAGGCTAGCGCTGCGTGCTGGGCAATGGCACTGGGGCAAATAAACAGGTGTTGCGCCAGTCGCTCCATGACCGGAACCAGCGCCGGGGGCAAGACCATCCAGCCCAGGCGCCAGCCCGTCATATTGAAGTATTTGCTAAAACTGTTAATACTGATAACCGAGTCATCCAATGCCAGCGCGCTGACCCCGAAATGGGCGTCATAGCTGAGCGGTAGGTATATCTCATCGACCAGCGTAACGCCGCCGCGCGATTGCACCGCTGCATGGATGCGCGCCATTTCAGCCGGATCAATAGAACTGCCCGTGGGGTTGGAGGGCGAGGCCAGCAATACGCCGCGGGTTTTAGGGCCCCAGGCCGCTTGCACTTGCGCTGCGCTGAGTTGAAAGCGGTGTTCTGCGGTGGTCGGCAGCAAGACCGCTTGCGCATCGGCTGCACTGACGAAATGCCGGTTGCAGGGGTAGCTGGGGTCGGGCATCAGCACTTCGTCCCCGGCATCGAGCAGCGCCAGGCAGGCCAATTGCAGTGCGGCCGAAGCGCCGGCGGTGACCACGATACGGCTCGCCGGGATATCCAGGCCGAAGCGCTGGCGGTACCAGTGGCTGATGCGTTCACGCAGCGCGGGCAATCCGGTGGCCTGCGTGTACTGGCTAAGACCCGCGCGGATGGCGCCTTGTGCAGCTTCTTGCACCAAGGGGGGCGCGGTGAAGTCGGGCTCCCCGATGTTGAGAAACACCATAGGACGCGCGCTGTCTTGCACCTGTTGCGCGACTGCAGAGGCGGCCTTGGCCACTTCCATCACGTAAAAAGGTTCAATAGCCTGGGCGCGTCTGGAAATTTGCATGGACGGGGAAGGCTCAGGCACTGTGGCGCGCTGCGCGGTCGGCCTGCACTTCGAGCGCGCGCAATTCGGGCGCCAAGCCGTTGAGCACGGCATTGACGTATTTATGGCCGTCAGTACCGCCAAACTCTTTCGCCAGTTCCACGCATTCGTTGAGCACCACGCGCCAAGGTACGTCCGGGCAATGCTGCATCTCGTAGACGCCTATCCACAGCACCACGCGCTCAATCGGCGAAATTTCACTCAGCGGTCTATCTAGCCGGGTGCTGATCAGTTGGTCGGCCTGGTCGGCCTGCGCGATACAGCCATGGAGCAAGGCATCGAAATGCAGCGCATCGGCTTTGGAAAAGCCCGACAGGTCGCGGGTGAACACATCAATGTCTGCGGCTTGGTTCTTGCCTACTAGGCTTTGGTACAGGCCTTGGACGGCAAACTCGCGCGCGCGGCTACGTTTGTTTTTAGTGGCGGTTTTACGCACGCCGGTGCTACTGTGCTTGGCTTGCTCGTTCTGCGCTGGGCCCGGGGCTTGTGCTTGGGCCATTAAATTTTTTCCAACAGATTGGCCATTTCAACGGCCACGCGTGCTGCGTCGCTGCCTTTGACCGATTGGCGTGCGACAGCTTGGCCCAGGTTTTCGGTAGTCAGTATCGCGTTGGCAATCGGAATTTGAAAATCGAGCGCAATGCGTGTGACCCCGGCGCTCGATTCATTGGCAACCAATTCAAAGTGATAGGTCTCGCCGCGGATGATGCAGCCAATAGCGATCAGTGCGTCAAATCTGGATTTTTCCGCCAATGCTTGTAATGCCACTGGCACTTCCAAAGCGCCAGGTACGCTCACCTGGTGGATGTCACGCTCGGCCACGCCCAAATGCAACAATTCCTGTTTGCAGGCGCTGCTCAGTGCATCTGTCACCTCTTGGTTAAAGCGCGCTTGTACGATGCCAATGTGCAGGCCTTTGCCTTGCAAACGTTGGTCTTCGTTATCGATATTGCCTTTGTCAGCACCAAACATGGGTTTCTTTCTGGTTCAAAAAATCAAGGGCCAGGGGCACTTAAATAGCCTACTGTTTCAAGGCCATAGCCGGCCATGCTGGGCATGCGGCGCGGGCTGCCCATGAGGCGCATTTTTTGCACGCCACACAAACGCAGTATTTGCGCACCGATGCCATAGGTACGCAAATCCATGCGCCCGCGCTCGGGCGCTTGCGCGGGCCGCGCCGTGCCTTCGAACTGGGCCAGCAACTGCTCGCCAGTTTCTCCGCAATTGAGAAGTACTAAAACGCCTTTGCCCTCGCGCGCCAAAAACGCCAAGCTGGCGTCCAGGCTCCAAGAATGCAAGGTGCGTTCAGCTTCTAGCGCATCGAGCACTGACAGCGGTTCGTGCACCCGCACCGCCACCGCCTCGCAGGCATCCCATTGGCCTTGCACTAGCGCAAGGTGCACGCCGTGTCCGGCAGAATCTTGAAAGGCATGGGCCTCAAAGCTGCCAAAGGCCGTCTGCAACTGCCGACTGGCTTTGCGCTCGACCAGTGATTCCACGCGGCTGCGGTGGGCTATCAGGTCGGCGATGGTGCCGATTTTTAGGCCGTGCTCTGCGGCAAACAACTGCAAGTCCGGCAGGCGCGCCATGGTGCCGTCGTCTTTCATGATTTCGCAAATCACTGCCGCCGGCGTACAACCGGCCATAGTCGCTAAATCGCAACCTGCTTCGGTGTGTCCTGCGCGCATGAGCACGCCGCCATCGACTGCTTGCAGCGGGAATATATGGCCCGGCTGCACCAGGTCCTGCGGTACGGCATGTTTAGCCACCGCAGCGCGCACCGTGCAGGCGCGATCGGCGGCAGAGATGCCGGTGCTCACCCCTTGGGCGGCCTCGATCGACACGGTAAACGCGGTGGAATGTTTGGTGCCATTGCGCACCGCCATGGGCGGCAATTGCAGGCGTTCGCAATGGGCCCGTGTCAGGGTCAGGCATATCAGGCCGCGCCCAAAGCGCGCCATGAAGTTAATCGCCTCTGCGCTCACATGGTCTGCCGCCAGCACCAGATCGCCTTCGTTTTCGCGGTCTTCTTCATCAATCAAGATGACGATTTTTCCGTCGCGCATATCGGCCACAATGTCTTGCACCGGTGAAATCGAAACAGGGGAGAGGCGGGAGGCAGTCATCGAATAGCTTTCGGATTGTCCAGCGTGCGAGCCTTGATGGCGGCGGCGCTGCGAGGCGAGGGCTGATTATCGCCGCAAGCGCTCACCCCGGCGCCTCCGTGGTTTTGGCCCGTGTCGCCGCCCACGACCTGGCGCATGACAACTGCCGGTAGGCCGCTTGGTGCTTGGGCCGCGTGCTTGCGTATTTTGTGGACCGTTTGCTTAGCAAACATTAGTCGTCGATGGACGCGCTCCAGCGTGCATCCAGCCCTTTTTGCAGGTCGCGCCGGTCGCGCTTGGTGGGGCGGCCATGGCTCAGGGCGTCGGCGGGCTCCGCATGCAAGCGCCGGTGTTCTTGCACCGCAAGGCGCGCGCTGATGCTTTCCGCACTTTCTTCGTACAAGGCCTGCGCCACCGGCGCCGGGCCGCGCACTGCGCTCAGGCCTTTGACTGTGATGGTGCGCGGGATTTTGGCCTGCCATACCGTGAGCAGGTCGCCCACCCGCACCTCGCGCGAGGGTTTGATGTTTTGCTTGGCGATTTGCACATGGCCTTTGTTGACTTCGTCGGTGGCGATGGAGCGCGTTTTGAAAAAACGCGCCGCCCACAGCCATTTGTCAATGCGCACACTGTCCATGCTGGTGTCTTTGCTCAATGCTGGTTGAAAAATAGGGCTAAACCTGTCGCGCATTGAGCGGCTGCGCGCTCACCCAGGCATCGAATACCCGCACGTCTATTTCGGTTTTGAGGCCTTCGTAGGCCTGCTGCGCCGGGGGGTAATGGCGACGCAAAAAATTAAGCCACTGCTTGAGCCGTCCGGCTTGTTGGCGTGCCTCCAGGTGCGAGCGCACCAGGTGCCAAAAATGGCTTATGTGCAACTGCACGCCCGCCCAGTCCAAACCCGGAGCCAACGGGCAGGCCGGCGCAAGCACAAGCGGTGTGGACTGCGCCGTGGCGGCGCAAATCTCCAGCGCCAGGCCGGGGTTGCTGACTATGCCGCGCCCTAGCATCAGCGTGTCACAGCCCGATTCCAATCGGCATTGCTGCGCATCCTGCGCGTTCCAGATTTCGCCATTGGCAATAAGCGGCACGCGCACCTGGGTTCGGATGTCGGCTATGCGATGCCAATAGGCCGGGGGGCGGTAGCCGTCGGCGCGGGTGCGTGCGTGCACCACGATTTCACCGGCGCCGCCTTCCTGCAAAGCCAGCGCGCATTCTTCGGCGCGGCTGTCATCCGCAAAACCCAGGCGCATTTTGGCCGAGACCATTTGATGCGTGGGTACCGCGGCACGCACGGCTTTGACAATCGCAAACAAAAGCTCTGGGTCTTGCAACAGCGCGGCGCCACCACCGTGGCGGTTCACCACTTTGGCCGGGCAACCGAAATTGAGGTCTACGCCATCAGCGCCCATGCTCGCCACCCGTGCAGCGTTATCGGCCAGGCAGGCTGGGTCTGAGCCCAGCAGCTGCGGGCGCACCGGCACGCCAGCCGCTGTGCAGCCGCCATGAAGCAACTCGGGCACGACACGGACAAACACGCGCTCGGGTAGCAAGGTGTCGGTGACGCGGATGAACTCCGACACACAACGGTCTATGCCACCGACGCGGGTGAGCACATCGCGCAAAACAAAGTCGAGCAAGCCCTCCATCGGGGCCAGGATGATGGCCATCGCGCCCAGGCGCCCTTAGTTTGGCGCGCCCAAGGCCAATGCGGCCTGGCGCGAGTGTTCAAGGGCTTGGGCATCCGGCGGCGTGTCCACGGGCCAGCCGCCCAGGTGCTGGCGGGCTACCGCAGCCAGCGCGTCTATGCCAGAGGCACCGTCGTTCAGGCAGGGGATGTAGTGAAAGGCTTTGCCACCCGCCTCTAAAAAAGCATGGCGTGCTTCCATATTGATTTCTTCCAGCGTTTCCAGGCAGTCGCTGGTAAAGCCGGGGCAGATGACATCGACGCGCCCGACGCCCGACTGGCCCATGGCGATCAGCGTCGGTTCGGTATAGGGCTCTAGCCATTTGGCACGGCCTAAGCGACTCTGAAAAGTCACTTTGTACTGGTCTTTGGTCAGGCCCAGTCGCTCTGCCAAAAGGCGCGCGGTTTTGAAACACTCGCAATGGTAATGGTCACCTAGGTGCAGGGTCCGCTCCGGTACGCCATGAAAACTCATGACCAATACATCCGGGCGGCCATGCTGCTGCCAATAGGCCTCTACCCCCACTTGCAAGGCCGCGATGTAGGCCGGATGGTCGTGGTAGTGGTTGATAAAGCGCAGTTCAGGAATGGCGCGCGTAGCGGCGGCCCACAGGTAGACCGCATCAAACAGGCTGGCAGTAGTCGTCGCTGAATACTGGGGGTAGGCCGGCAGCAGCAGCACGCGGGTCACGCCTTCGGCCTTGAGCGCATCGAGCTGCGAAGGGATGGACTGGCTGCCGTAGCGCATGGCCCAGCGCACCCGCACGTGCAAGCCCAGCGCTTGCAAGCGCTGCTCCAGCAAGGTGGCTTGTTTTTCCGTCCAGATTTTCAGCGGCGAGCCCTCGGGCGTCCAAATGCTGGCGTATTTGGCCGCTGACTTGGCCGGTCGAAAGCGCAAAATAATGCCGTGCAATATCAGCAGCCAGATCAGGCGGGGGATTTCAACCACGCGGTGGTCGCTCAGAAACTCGCCCAGATAGCGGCGCACGGCGGACGCTGTAGGGGCGTCAGGGGTTCCCAAATTGCAATACAGCACCGCCGTATGCGCGGCTTGCCCGTGGGAATAAGGGGGTTCTTTTTGAAAAGGCATGCAGTATTCTCGCCCACCTATGCTTGACGCCTCCAAAATCCGCGCTATCTCCCTGGACCTCGATGACACTTTGTGGCCGGTTTGGCCCACCATTGCCCGGGCTGAAATCCAGATGCAAGACTTTTTGCGCCCGCTGGCGCCGGTCACCGCCGCCATGATGGCCGACCCCCTGCAAAGGGCCCAATTGCGCGACGCGGTAGTCACAGCGCAAGCGGCCAGTGCCCACGATATGAGCGCGCTGCGCCTAGGCATGATTGACATGGCCTTGCAGCGCTGTGGCGAGCCCACTGCCTTGGCGCACCAGGCATTTGCGGTGTTTTACGCCGCGCGCCAGCAGGTAGATTTGTATGCCGATAGCGCCCAGGCACTGCAACGCCTCGCGGGACGCTTCCCCTTGCTGGCCCTGACCAACGGCAATGCCGATGTCCATTTGGTGGGCATTGGGCATTGGTTTGTGGGCAGTGTGGGCGCGCATACCGTGGGCCTGCCCAAGCCGCACAAAGCTATTTTTGATGCGGCCGCCAGCGCGCTGCAATGCAGCCACGAACAAGTGCTGCATGTGGGCGACGATGCGCGCTTGGATGTGCTAGCGGCCTTAGACGCGGGTATGCAAAGCGTGTGGGTCAACCGCCGGGGCGCCAACTGGGAGCATGCACGCACGCCCCATTTAGCGGTGCCCAATCTGGATGTTTTGTGCCATGCGCTGGGGGTATGAGGAGGCCGCCACTACCGGCTCAGCAGACTGGCTTGCCCACGGGTGGCTATCGCCTAGGTGCGACGCGCAGCCCTAATCTTTCCAGACAAAACCTTCGGTCTCTACCAATGCCAGGGAGGCCATGATGCCGCTGCGTACTGCGCCTTCTAGCGTGGCGGGGTAGGGCTTGTAGAGGTAATCTCCGCAGGCCATCAGGCCCGGGGCGACCTGCTGGGGCGGACGCACCAAGCGCGCCGCGCATGAGAAAGTGGCTTGTTTTTCCACCACGGTGCGGATGGCGCTTAAACGCTGTCCATCCAACCAGTCCTCTAGCTGTTCCTCTGCCTGCGCCAGCACCACGGACTCTAAATGCTCGAACTCGCCCTGGGGGGCGCTGACGACGAGTGCAATCAGCCCGGGCGGGCCGCCGAGCTGGCCGCGGTCAAAGGCAAATTGTGCCGGCGCGAGCGGGCTGCTGCGCAGGGCCAACATGGGACGGGGTAATTCCAGCCCGGGCGCGTGCGCATACACGGTGGCAATAGACTGGTACCGCATGGCCTTGGCCGGGCGCAGCCAACGCTGCAAATGCAAGCCCAGGTTTTTGGGCGCCAGCGGCAGGTACTCACTAAACGCCTGCACCGCATGTTGCGGGGCGGTGGCCCAGATGACACGGTCAAAGCTTTCGCCGTCGATCTGCCATTGCCCACCGCTCCATTGGGGGCAGGCGGCGCGGCGCCCCAGATGGACGCTGGCGCCGTGCTCCTTGAGCCAAGCGGCCGCCGCATGGGGAAACACGGCGCCCAGGTCTACGGTGGGCAGTAGCAAATCCGAACCGGCAGCGCGCCAGGGGGTCTTGTGTGCTGTTTCCAGAGGCGGAGGATCGATCCGGCTCAGGGTTTCGCTGGCGGGAAGAGGTGTTGGCTTTTTTTTGCGGGGTTTGGCAAACAGGCTGTCGTGCAGCACGGTCAAAAAAACCTGGCCGCTGGCCAATTTCGGCGGTGTGTTGAGAGCCGAAACACACAAGGGGGCTATCAGGTCCTCCACGACGGCGCTGTGAATGCCCTGGCACAGCTCGGCGACACTAGTTTGGGCGCTGCACTGGAATTGGTTTTTTCGCCATAGCCGCAGTGCCCGCACCAAAGACCTTTTGTCGCCCAAATTCCACCCGCGTGCCAGCATCAAGCCGGCCATCAAATTCCAGGGCTGCGGCCAATCGGGTAACTGCAAGCCGTCGCCATCGGCAAAGCGCAGGCCTAGCGGCAGGCGCAGCAAGGTTTGCGCCGGATCCACGCCCACGGTGCGCATCAGATCCAGGGTTTCGCGGTAGGCGCCGAGCAAGATATGTTGGCCGTTGTCCAGCGTGGCGGCACTGCCATCGGGAAGCAGTCCGTCGGCACTGGTTGGCAGTGTGCGGGCTCTGCCCCCGAGCGATCGACTGGCTTCCAGCACGGTAACCTGGTGTCCCGCCTGCACCGCGTGGATGGCGGCCGCCAGGCCGCTCCAACCGGCACCCACCACGCAGACCCGGTGGCGCTTCATAAGCGGCCCAGCGCCTGGACTTTCCAGGCCAACCAGAATTTGTGGATAGGGGTGAGGCGAACCCGGCGCTCCAGCACGGGAAAGCCCTCGCGTTCAATTTCACGCAGTAGCCGCCGGTAGATGCTGGCCATCATCAGGCCGGGTTTTTGGCTGCGCCTGTCTGCCTGCGGCAGCAGGCCCAGCGCCTGCTCGTACAAGCCGTGGGCGCGTTCGGCCTGGAAGGCCATCAAGGCGCTGAAACGGGCCGAAGGGATGCGCTTTAATACTTCGTGTGCTTTCACATCAAACTTCTGTAACTCATTGACGGGTATATATATTCTTCCACGTTGGGCGTCTTCTCCCACATCCCGGATGATGTTTGTCAGTTGCAGCGCCTGACCCAGCGTGTGGGCATAGACGGTGGTTTGGGCATCGCTTTGGCCAAATATCCGCGCCGCCACTTCGCCCACGACGCCGGCCACCAAATGGCAGTAGCGTTGCAAATTGGGGAAGTCCAGGTAGCGGGTCTGCTCCAGGTCCATTTGGCAACCTCGGATCACGCTGTGCAAGTGCTCTTGGCTAATGCCATACGTGGGTGCCAGCGGCATCAGGGCTTTCATCACCGGGTGTGAGGGCTGGCCGCTGTAGGACTTGGACACTTCGCTCAGCCACCAGGCCAGTTTGGTGGCGGCGACGCCCGGATCCACCGCGTCATCGACCACATCATCGACTTCGCGGCAAAAAGCATAAAACGCGGTGATGGCCGCACGCCGTGGTGGCGGCAAAAACAAAAAGGCGTAATAAAAGCTGCTGCCCGAGGCGGCCGCCTTTTCCTGAACATACTGGGCGGGAGTCATGCCCTATTGTCACCTGAGCGCAGACCCCCAAGGCGCGTGAGTGCGCGCGTGCGCCGCTGTTTGCGCCACTGGTATCTATAGAAGCCCGGCGCTATTGAGAGCAGAGACGGGAGGTGCAAGTCACATCAGGAGCGCGCGCCACGCGATGCGCGGGGCGTCCCACCAGTGCAAGCGCGGACGGGTGTGCAATACCGCGCCGCCCAGGGCTTCGATCTTGTCCAAAACACGCAAGCCCCCTTGCACCACCAGGCGCAGTTCCCATCCGGCACGTCCTGGTATCTGGTGCACCAGGGCCTGGCCCTGGGCCATTCGCGCCCTGGCATCACGGGCGCAAAGGCGCACCATGGCGTCCGCGTTGGGTGGCATGGCCTCGCGCGCAGCGGGTTGCCGCATCACAGAGTGGGGATCAAAGCCGGTGCTGGCGCAGCCATCAAGCGGGAAATAATTGCGGCCATTGGGTAAATCACGGCTAGGGTCTTGCCAGAAGTTGATCAATTGCAAGGCGGTGCAAATGGCGTCACTGCGTTCCAGCGCCAGGGTATCTTGCACGCCGTACAAATGCAGCAGCAAGCGCCCCACAGGGTTGGCCGAGTTGGCGCAATAGGCCAGCAAGGCAGCCATGTCGGGGTAATCCCCGCCGTCCTGCGTCATACGGACATCGTGGACAAAAGCGTCTAGCAGCGCGTGCAACAAATGCGCAGGCAGCGCAAATTCGGCGAGCGCGCGGGCTAAGGGGCCAAAGACCTGCGGCCAGCGGTGCGGGCCTGGCGTTTGGCTGGGAATGACAGCTTCGCAGGCTTGGCGCAGCGCCTGCCGGTACGCCGCCAAATCAGCCAAGCGCTGTTCGGGGCTGGCCTGGCCTTCGTCTGCTAGGTCGTCGGCGGTGCGGGCGAAGTGGTAGAGGGCTGCAATCGGTGCACGCAAACGCGGCGGGCAGAGCCAAGAGGCGACCGGGAAGTTCTCGTAATGCGCAATGGGCGCTGGGTCGGGTCCGGCAGTGGCGGGCATAGGCCGATTGTGCCTTGGGTGGCAGCGATCAGGCTTTGAAGGGCGTGCCCGGGCGACTCGGTCTATGGCCCCATGCCCCCCAATGCGCAGGCTTATTCCCTGGCATCGAGGGTAAACCAGTATAATTACTAACCTGTCAGTCATTAATAAGCCATTGCTTGCGCTTGTCCCTGGGGCAAGCAGCTTGAGATGATGTTTTCCCTCCCTCTGCATCCATCAAAACCATGAATTTGCCTATCTCCTGGCCGGCCCGGCTTGTTATCGTGGCTTGCCTTCTATTGCAAGCCTGCTCCAAACCCGTTCCCGCCGAGGAGCCGGTGCGGGCGGTGAAGGTTCTGACCGTGGGCTTGGACGCCATGCAGTCCGGCGCTGAATACGCCGGTGAGGTGCGTTCACGCGTCGAGTCGCGTTTGGGCTTTCGCGTGAGCGGCAAATTGCTGCGCCGCCATGTTGAAATGGGACAGCATGTGAGGGCTGGCGAGCTATTGGCGCAACTGGACCCGCAAGACTTCAAGCTGGCCGCCGACGGCGCCCGCGCGCAACTGGCCGCCGCCGCTACCAACCGGGATTTGGCGCTAGCGGACTTCAAGCGCTACAAGGACTTGCGCGAGCAAAATTTCATCAGCGCTGCCGAATTGGAGCGGCGCGACACAACGCTCAAAGCAGCCCAGGCGCAGGTCGACCAGGCCCAAGCGCAACTGGCCGGATTGGGCAACCAGACCGCTTACGCCAATTTGGTGGCCGATGTTGCCGGTGTGGTGACCTCGGTTGATGCCGAGCCGGGCCAGGTGCTGGCCGCTGGTACGCCGGTTTTGCGCATCGCCCAGGATGGTCCGCGGGATGTGGTATTTGCCGTGCCAGAGGACAAAGTTGGCAAGCTCAAAGTCGGCTCGCAAGTGCTGGTGCAGGCTTGGGCGGAGCAGAAAAACGCAAGCGCTGTCGTGCGCGAAGTGGCGGCCAGTGCCGACGCGGTAACGCGGACCTACACCGTCAAGGTGGGATTGACCGGCTCCGAAAACTGGCCCCTGGGCTCTACCGTCACCGTAGCCCCCAAGGCGCTGGACCGTTCGGGCCCGTCGGTCATCAAACTGCCGACCAGCGCGCTCCAGCACGACGGCGAAAAAGCGGCGGTGTGGGTACTTGAAAAAGCCACGATGACGGTGCGCTTGCAGCCCATTGCCATTACCACCGCTGACGGCAACGAAGTCGTGGTCTCTCGGGGCTTAGAGCCAGGCATGCAGGTGGTGAGCGTGGGCGCCCACGTGCTCAACCCAGGGCAAAAAGTGACGATTTACCAGTCCAAGCAAGCCGCTGCGGCCGCAGCATCGGTTCCGGCTCCAGCACAGTGAGCGGCCCTATGCAACAGGACACCCCCAAGCCCGGTTTCAACCTATCCCGTTGGGCGCTGGACCACGCGGCGCTGACGCGCTATTTGATGCTGGTCTTGATGCTGCTGGGCGCCGCCGCCTACTTCCAACTGGGGCAGGACGAAGACCCGCCATTCACATTCCGGGTGATGGTGATCCGCGCGTTCTGGCCAGGCGCCACCGCCGCGCAAATGGCCGAGCAGGTGACGGACAAGATTGAGCGCACTTTGCAAGAGGTGCCTGGTGCCGACAAGATCCGTAGCTTTTCCAAGCCCGGCGAGACCACCATCTTTTTTCAGCTCAAAGACTCTACCCGCCCGGGCGAGGTGCCTGACCTTTGGTATGCGGTACGCAAGAAGGTGGGCGATATGCGCTACACCTTGCCCGCAGGCGTGAACGGTCCTGTTTTCAATGATGAATTTGGCGATGTCTTTGGTGTAATTTACGCGCTGCAGGCCGAAGGTTTTTCGCCCGCGGAAGTCAAAGAGCAGGCCGATTCGGTGCGCCAACAACTGCTGCGCGTGCCCGATGTCAATAAAGTGGATTTGTTCGGCGTGCAGGACGAAAAGCTGTACATCGAAATGTCGCAGCGCCGCCTGTCGCAACTGGGCCTGGACATGAACCAGGTGTTGGCCCAACTGGCGCAGCAAAACGCCATGGAAGGCGCAGGCACCATGCAAACCCCGCTGGACGTGGTGCAAGTGCGGGTCAGCGGTGCATTCCAAGCCGAGGAGCAATTGCGTGCCATGCCGATTCGCGGCAGTTCGGGCAACCAGTTGCGCCTGGGCGATATTGCAGAGATCAAGCGCGGCTATATCGACCCTGCCGGGGTCAAAGTGCGTTTCCAAGGCCAACAGGTGATTGCGCTGGGCGTGTCGATGACCAAAGGCGGCGACATTATTGCCTTGGGTAAGGCTTTAAAGGCCACCACCGCACGGATTGGCGCCGCTTTGCCGGTGGGTATCAGCCTGGTGGAAGTGCAGAACCAACCGACAGCAGTGGCGAAATCGGTGAATGAATTTATCGGCGTGCTGATCGAGGCGATTGTGATCGTGCTGCTGGTCAGTTTTGTGGCGCTGGGTTTGCACCAACGACCGGGCCAACAGGCCTGGTACCGCCGTTATTACGTCGATGTGCGCCCCGGACTGGTAGTGGCGATCACGATTCCGCTGGTACTGTCGGTCACCTTTTTGGGCATGTATTACTGGGGTATTGGCCTGCACAAAATCTCTTTGGGTTCGCTCATTATTGCGCTGGGGCTGTTGGTCGATGACGCCATCATCGCCGTGGAAATGATGGTACGAAAAATCGAGGAGGGCTATGACAAAGTGCGCGCCGCCACCTTCGCCTACGAAATTACCGCCATGCCCATGCTGACCGGTACTTTGATCACCGCCGTCGGATTTTTGCCCATTGGTATAGCGCGCTCTACCGTAGGTGAATACACCTTTGCCATTTTCGGCGTCACGGTGCTGGCCTTGCTAGTGAGCTGGTTGGTTTCTGTGTACTTTGTTCCTTATTTGGGAACGGTTTTGCTCAAAGCCAAAAGCAAGGCCCCAGAGGTCGAGCACCATGAAGTGTTCGACACCCCGTTTTACAACGCATTTAGGCGCACGGTGAACTGGTGCGTAGCGCATCGCTGGACGACGATCGGGGTGATGGTGTTGACCTTTGCTTTGGGCATCCTTGGTATGGGCCGGGTGCAGCAGCAGTTTTTTCCGGATTCCAGCAGACCCGAAGTCATGATGGATGTATGGTTTGCCGAGGGCACCTCGATTGCCGCCAATGAAGCAGTGAGCCGACGCATTGAAGCGCGCCTCATGCAGGAGAGCGGCGTGGTCAATGTGGCCACTTGGATCGGCTCTGGAGTCCCGCGCTTTTACTTGCCATTGGACGCGATTTTTCAGCAGTCCAATGTGTCGCAATTCATCGTGTTGCCTGTCGATTTGAAACGGCGGGAAAGCCTGCGCATCCAACTGCCGGCCCTGATGGCCCAGGAGTTTCCCGAGGTACGCGCGCGTGTGAAGATATTGCCCAACGGCCCGCCGGTGGCCTACCCGGTGCAGTTCCGCGTGATCGGGCCGGACGCCGATCAGTTGCGTCTGCGCGCCAACGAAGTGAAAGCGCAGATGCGGGCCAATTCCAATATGCGTGGCGTCAACGACAACTGGAACGAACCGGTCAAGGTGATACGTCTAGACGTGGACCAGGCCAAGGCCCGGGCCCTGGGGGTGAGCAGCCAGTCAATCGCCCAAGCGGCCCGTACCCTGCTTTCGGGCAGCACCGTCGGGCAATTCCGTGAAGGCGATAAGTTGATCGACATCGTGCTGCGCCAGCCCCTGTCCGAACGCAATGCGATTTCCGATATTGGCAATGCCTACGTGCCCACCGCCAGCGGCAAATCCATTCCGCTGACCCAAATTGCCAAGCCGACTTTTGTCTGGGAGCCGGGCGTACTGTGGCGCGAGGGCCGCGATTACGCCATTACTGTGCAGGGCGATATTGCCGAAGGCCTCCAGGGGGCTACCGTGACCGGGCAGTTGGCACCCGAGCTGCGCAAGCTGGAGTCCAGCTGGGCGGCCAAAGGGCAGGGCGCGTACCGCATTCAGGTGGCTGGCGCGGTCGAAGAAAGCAGCAAGGGCTCGAGCTCCATCGCGGCAGGCATTCCCATCATGCTGTTCATCACGTTCACACTCTTGATGCTGCAACTGCACAGTTTCAGCCGCGCATTGTTGGTGTTTTTGACCGGGCCGCTGGGGATTGCTGGCGTGGCCGCCGCCTTGCTGAGTTTTGGGCGCCCCTTTGGCTTTGTGGCTTTGCTGGGTGTGATTGCCCTTATGGGCATGATTCAACGCAACTCGGTGATTTTGATTGACCAAATCGAGCAGGACCGGGCCAATGGTGTGCCCGCCTGGGACGCCATCGTCGAGTCCGCGGTGCGCCGTTTGCGGCCCATCGTCCTGACGGCGGCCGCTGCGGTGCTGGCCATGATTCCCTTGTCGCGCTCGGTTTTCTGGGGTCCCATGGCCGTAGCCATCATGGGCGGCCTCATAGTCGCGACGGCCTTGACTTTGTTGGCTTTGCCCGCCATGTACGCCGCATGGTTCAGGGTGCGGCGCGAGCCGGTGGGCGCGCAGGCTAAAATGGCAGGCTAACCGATTTCTAGCGATCGGCCAGGCCGGTCCGCACTGAGAAGGTGTGGCGCAGGCTGCGGCGGATGGTTGAATTTTTTTGCGCGGGTGGCGAAATTGGTAGACGCACCAGGTTTAGGTCCTGACGCCAGCAATGGTGTGGGGGTTCGAGTCCCCCCCCGCGCACCACCCAAAAGGTACTGAGAGTCCCCTGTGCGGCCAGTCCTGTGACCGCATGCGGCGGCACTGCTAGGCCTTGAATTTTTATTTGGAGCACCTGTCATGACGGTAGTAGTTGAAACTTTGGAAAAGTTGGAACGCAAAATCACCTTGAAGCTGCCTGTGGACGCGGTGCAAAACGAGGTGCAAGTCCGTCTGCGCAAGCTGGCCCGTACCGTGAAGATGGATGGTTTCCG
>CANKNK010000003.1 GCA_947483455.1 Comamonadaceae bacterium
CATGGCTGAGCCCGACAGCGGCCTCTCCCGTGCGGCCCAATGGCTAGCCTTGTTGGCGGGCAGCCTGCTGCTGTTTGGCGTCTTGCAGTTGGCGCATCTGCCTGCGGCCTTGTTGCTAGCCTGCATGCTGGTGGGGATTGCCGCCTCGCTGCGGGGTTTTGCGGTGCGCGTGCCGCAGTCTTTTTTGTTTCCGGCACAAGGGCTGATTGGTTGCCTGATGGCGCAAAGCCTGCAACCTGCATTGCTGCTGCGCGTCTTGCACGACTGGCCGCTTTTTCTGGGCTTTACCATCTTGGTGATGGCCGCCAGCATGGGTCTGGGCTGGTGGCTATCGCGCCACAAAGTCTTGCCCGGCACTACCGCCATCTGGGGCCTGGCACCGGGCGCGGCATCGGCCATGGTGCTGATATGCGAGGACTATGGCGCGGACCCGCGCCTGGTGGCCTTTATGCAATACACCCGCGTCATCATCGTTACGGCAGTGGCCGCATTGGTGGCGCGCCTGTGGTTGGGGCCTGGCAGTAGCGCGCGTTTGGACGGCGATGTTTGGGCGCTACAAGATAACTACAACGTCGCTTGCACCTTGGGTTTGGTGTTGCTGGGCATGTTGTCCACACGGCTGACCCGCGCGCCCTCCGGCGCTATGTTGCTGCCGCTGGTGCTGGGGGTTTTCTTGCAAAGCCAGGGCGTTTTGCAGATCGAGTTGCCACCGCTGCTGCTGCTGTGCGCCTATGCCTGCATTGGATGGACCATAGGCCTGCGCTACACGCGGACGACCTTAGCGCATGCGCGGCGGGCCCTGCCGCGGGTGCTGGTGTCCATCGTGGTGTTAATCATTTTTGGCATGTCGCTAGCGGTAGCGCTCGCGCTGCTGGGCGGCTTTGACCCCTTAAGCGCCTACCTGGCCACCAGCCCCGGTGGCGCGGATTCGGTGGCCATCATCGCCACGCACGCAGTGGCCGTGGATGTAGGCTTTGTGATGGCGATGCAGGTAGCGCGCTTTATCTTGGTGCTACTGACCGGGCCACGCCTCTCGCGCTGGGTGGCGCAGCGGGCGCAAGACCGGCACGGCTGATCGTTTGGCATGGGCAGCGGGTCGTACAGCGATGTAGCCAGGGCCGCGCCCCAAGCCGTGCCCAATGCATGGCTGCACCTTGCTTGGTATGTGCGCTGTACGCACTGCGCGCTTAAAAACTACTACGCTCAATACGAGCGCGGCAGCCCCAACACATGCTCGGCGATATAGGCGTAAATCATATTGGTGGAAATGGGCGCAACCTGGTAAAGCCGGGTCTCGCGGAACTTGCGCTCTATGTCGTACTCGGCAGCAAAGCCAAACCCGCCGTGGTATTGCAAACACACATTGGCCGCTTCCCAGCTGGCTTTAGCCGCCAGGTACTTGGCCATATTGGCCTCGGCGCCGCAGGGCTGCTGCGCATCAAATAAAGCGCAGGCTTTGTAGCGCATCAGGTTGGCCGCTTCCACTTCGATGTAAGACTCTGCAATCGGAAACTGCACCCCTTGGTTTTGCCCAATGGGGCGGCCAAAAACCTGGCGCTGCTTGGCGTACTGCGTGATGCGGTCGATAAACCAGTAGCCATCGCCAATGCATTCAGCGGCGATCAGCGCGCGCTCGGCATTGAGGCCATCGAGAATGTACTTAAAGCCCTGACCTTCCTCGCCGATCAGGTTGTCCATGGGAAGTTCGAGGTTTTCAAAATACAACTCATTGGTCTCGTGGTTCACCATATTGGCGATCGGACGCACCGCCATGCCGGCTTTTTCAGCCAAGCGCAAGTCCACCATAAAGATAGACAAGCCTTCGGATTTTTTGCGCACCTCGGCCAGCGGCGTGGTGCGGGCCAGCAGAATCATCCAGTCCGAATGCTGCACCCGCGAGATCCAGACCTTTTGGCCGTTGATCAGATAGCGGTCGCCTTTTTTGATGGCGGTTGTTTTGATTTTGGTGGTGTCGGTGCCGGCGTCTGGCTCCGTCACGCCCATGGATTGCAGCCGCCACTGGCCGCTGGCGATTTTGGGCAGATAAAACGCTTTTTGCGCCGCTGATCCGTGACGCAGCAGCGTGCCCATGTTGTACATCTGGCCGTGGCAGGCGCCCGAATTGCCACCGCTGCGGTTGATCTCTTCCATGATGACCGAGGCCTCGGTCAGGCCCAGCCCGGCGCCGCCGTATTGTGTCGGGATCAGCGCGGCCAACCAGCCCGCGTGGGTCAGGGCGGCGACGAATGCTTCCGGGTAGGCACGCGCCGCGTCGACCTTGCGGTGGTATTCGTCCGGGAACTGGGCACACAGGGCGCGCACTGCGTCGCGGATATCTTGGTACTGGTCGCTGGAAGTTTGCATGGTGTGGGGCCTGGCATAGATACGCTGCAAAAGTTCAGCTTAGCGCAACGTCGCCTTGCATGGTCAGCCAGCCCTCGTGGTCCGAGGCCCAGACGCGCACGCTGCGGCCATCGGGCGCCGGCTGTGCGCACAGGCGCAGCGGGCGTTGGTCAAAAGTGGGGCGCAAGGCCTTGAAGCTAAATTCGTCCACGGTGGCATCGGGCACGTGACGGCGCACCAGGTCCAGCAACAGCGTGGCGATAAGAGGGCCATGCACCACCAGACCGGGGTAGCCCTCCTCTTGCACGACGTAGCTGCGGTCGTAGTGGATGCGATGGCTGTTGAACGTCAGCGCAGAGTAACGGAACAAGAGCACCGCATCGGCCAGCACCTCGCGCTGCCAAGGCGCACCCTGCTCGGCCACTATGGGCGCAGAAACCACTTCACCCGCTTGCGCGGCGGCGCGGTACACGATGTCGTGCTCCTCGGTCAAGCAAAGACCGATATCGTTCGAAATGGCGTGGCGCACCAGTACAAACAGCAAGTCGCCGCTGCGTCCGCGCTTGTGCGTCACCGATTCGATGCTTGAGACGCGGCGCAGCGCATCGCCCACGCGCAGCGGGTTGGCCGCCTGCCACCGCAAGCGGCCCCCGGCCCACATGCGCCGGGGCAAGGGTACCGGTGGCAAAAAGCCGCCGCGCCGCGCATGGCCATCGGGCCCAATCTCGCTTTGGCGGTGCTGCGGCAAAAAATACAGCCAATGCCACAAGGCGGGTAAGGCATCGCCCACCCTAGGTGGCGGATCGTCCCGGTCCAAGGTGGCCGAGAGCGAGCGCACCGGCGTTGCTGCGGCCTGATCTAGCAAGGTCTCGGTCCTGCCGGTCCAGCTTTGCAGATGGGCTAGGGTGGCGGTGTCCAGGGTTTCAGTGGTAAGCGTCATGGATTTTGGTGCGCTTGGGCTACTTCTCAGCCCAGGCGCTTTGCATTATTGACCCTGCGGGCGGGCACACACCAAACCGAGGGCACAAGCCTTAGGAACGCCGCATTATCAACCGGCGATATAGCTATGCAATTGTTCAATAATGGTTTTTTGATGGGCCATCATTTCGCGCACGACATCACCAATGGAGATCAAGCCGAGGACGCGCTGGCCTTCCATGATGGGAAGGTGGCGCACATGCTTTTCGGTCATGATCTGCATACATTGGTCAATATTTTGCGCTGCCTGGACGGTAATGACTTGCGCAGTCATGATGTCTTGTACCAAAGCAGCACTGCTGCTTCTGCCCTGGAGTACCACTTTGCGCGCATAGTCGCGCTCGGAAAAAATGCCTGCCAATTGCTGCCCATCCATGACCAGCAAGGCACCAATATTTTTGTCCGCCATAAGTTCCAATGCTTCGCGCACCGTGGCATCTGGTCGGATGCAATGGATGAGGCGATGACCTTCAGCCAAAAAAAGTCCCACAGTTTTCATAATAGATTTCTTTCTTAAAAGCACTTTCCCTGAACCTTGAACGCCGCAGCACTTAGCCAATGCGCGCTAGGCTGCTGACAAATACTGGTGGTTATTTATGGGCGGCACAAGGATGTTTACCCTTGTTCTGGGGGATTGGCAGCTTGCGCCCGATTTCTCGGGCGGGGATAGAACCCGCGTTACAGCCATGAAACTTTAGGAAAACCCGAGCCAAAGAGAAATTTTTCTGCTGGGAATTTAGAAATTCAATAAATATCAAAACTTTTTTTATTACATCCATCGCTGTAGTAAATAGCATACAAAAAAACATGCCTTAAACCGACAATCCCAGTACCAGCAAGCTCTACAAAGCTTTTCAATTTTTTTCTTTGGGGCACTTTGTAAGAAAAGGCTTGCCATTCCCAGTATTTTTTAGATTGCTGATGGTTAAAAAGGATAAATGGAAATCAATAGATCAAATGGACGGTAAGTACTAACCCTGTAGCCGATATGGATCGCCTTGCGTAAATTGCCCCTTGCCAACAAGTGGTACGGGTGAGGGTTGGCAGATTCGAAAAGTTCACGCATCCCAATATGGCGACTTGCCATGCAACACTTTTGGAGGCTATCTATGGATATTCAAAATGCATCCCCATCCCTGTATAACGAAGACTTGGCTCCCGCCAAAGAACGAAATTGGGGGGCGTTTAGCATCTTCAATGTTTGGACTTCGGACGTACACAGTCTGTGGGGCTATTACCTTGCGGCCAGCTTGTTTTTGCTGTGTGGTAGTTTTCTTAATTTTGTAGTCGCCATTGGTCTGGGCTCGCTTGTGATTTTTGGACTCATGAATTTGATGGGCTATGCGGGTGAAAAAACCGGTGTGCCCTACCCGGTTTTGGCGCGCGCCTCCTTTGGCATCTGGGGGGCCAACCTGCCAGCCTTGGTCAGGGCCATCGTGGCGTGCTTCTGGTATGGCGCACAAACCGCTGCGGCCTCAGGAGCTATCGTGGCGCTGCTGACGCGTAGCGATGCCTTTATGGAATACCACAAGACTACGCAGTTTTTAGGGCATTCGGGCTTGGAGTTCATCTGTTACGTGGTGGTCTGGGCCTTGCAACTCTTAATCATCCAAAACGGCATGGAAACCGTGCGCAAGTTTCAGGACTGGGCCGGACCTGCGGTCTGGATGGCCATGCTGGTGCTGGCCATTGGCTTATGCGTGAAGGCAGGTGGGTTTTCCTTTGACCATGAAATTCCGCAAGCCTTGTTGCTAGAAAAGACCAAGGACGCCGGCATTGCCGGTGAGCCGGGTTCGTTCTGGGCGCTGCTTGCAGTGGGCGCTACCTGGGTAACTTATTTCGCCGCGCTCTACCTAAACTTCTGCGACTTTTCCCGCTATGCCAAAAACAAAGAAGCGGTCACCAAAGGCAATTTGTGGGGTCTGCCAGTGAACCTGATTTTGTTCTCGCTGGTCGCAGGCGTGACCACGATTGCAGCCTTTAAGGTGTACGGCGAAGTGATGTTGCACCCCGAGCAAATTTCCGCCAAATTTGACAGCTGGTTTCTGGCCATGCTGGCGGCACTCACCTTTGCGGTAGCGACCCTGGGTATCAATGTCGTCGCCAACTTCGTCTCGCCCGCGTTTGATTTCTCCAACGTCTTTCCTAATTCGATTGACTTCAAAAAAGGCGGCTACATCGCGGCGGGTATCGCTTTGGTCTTGTATCCCTTTGCACCCTGGGAAGGAAATGCGGCACATTTTGTTGGCGCCATAGGCGCCACCATGGGCCCGCTCCTAGGCATTATCTTGGTGGACTATTACCTGATTGCCAAAGGCGAGATCAATGTTGCCGCCTTATACGACGAGCAGGGGCAATACCGCTACGGCAATGGCTGGAACCCCAAAGCCCTGATTGCAACCGCCATAGGTGCGCTGTTTTCCAGCATCTTGCCTAACTTCACCAGCATCCTGCCCAGCTGGTGGGGCCTGTACGGGTGGTTTTTCGGGGTGGTCATTGGCGGCGGCGTCTATTACGCCCTGAGCGCGGGCCAAGCAACTAGCGTTGGCCAGGAAAACGCATAAGTCTCCCGCCTCTCGTTGTTTCTCTTAAAAAGTGCGTCTTCGGACGCATTTTTTTGCCTTTGGTTTAAGGCGGCCTGCAATCAAGGAAAACCCGCCTAACTCAGCCTGTCACCAGAGGTACAAGACGGGGGCTCCAATAAGGCACAATGCGCCGCAGCGAAATGCCATCAGGGAGCAGTCCACATTTATAAAGAGAGAGAAAAACTGCTATGAATCCTTTTGTATTCGTGATCCCGGTTGCCCTGTTAATGATAGGCATTGAGTTATGGGTGGCCCGCCGACGCGGCTTGCAGGTGTACCGCCTGAAAGACTCCATCACCTCGCTCAATGTGGGCACGGTGAGTCAGTTTGTGATTACCCTGGGCGCGGGGATGAATATTTTTATGTATTCGGTGGTCCTGGACAAGTTTGGCGCCTTCGAATGGGATACCAGCAACCCGCTGACCTGGATACTGGCACTGGTGCTGTACGACTTTTTCTATTACTGGGTACACCGCACCGGGCATGAAGTGAATTTGTTCTGGGCAGCGCATGTCATCCACCACAGCAGCGAAGAATTCAACTTGTCCACCGCGCTGCGCCAGTCGGCGACCGGCTTTTATTTCAAATGGGTGTTTTACGTTCCGCTGGCCTTGCTGGGCTTTCCGATGAAGGTCTATCTGACGGTGGCCTTTATCGATCTGGTGTACCAAATCTGGGTGCATACCCAATTGGTAGGGCGATTGGGTTTTCTGGAGTGGTTTTTGGTGACGCCGTCCAACCACCGCGTGCACCACGGGCAAAACGAATATTGCCTGGATAAAAACTACGGCGGCGTATTTAGCGTATGGGATCGAATGTTTGGCACTTATGCCGACGAGCGCGTGGACGAGCCCGTGGTCTATGGCGTGCGCAAACCGCTGCACAGCTGGAACCCGATCTGGGGCAATGTGTACCACTACACGCTCATGTGGCAGCAAATCCGCAGCACCTCCGGCTGGCGCAACAAGCTGATGTGCGTGTTCGCCGGGCCGGCTTGGTTGCCGCCGGGTGCCACCCCGCCACCGGAATTTGTTCCCGAACAATTCGAACGCTTTGACACCCCCGCGCCCGGGTGGATGCAGGGCTTGGGCGTGTTCACCTGTGGCCTGGGCATGGCCGTGCTAGTGCACTTTTTGCTGATTTCAAAAAACCTGGCACCCGGTAAAGCGCTGAGCTATTCGGCGGCGGCTTTACTGGCCTACCTGGTCATCGGCTGGTTATGGCAGCGTCCGCGCGTGATGGAAGCCGCCCATGCCTAGCCTGGCCTATACCGACGGCTTGCTGGCGCTGGTTTGTCTCTGGCTACTAGCCAGTGCCAGCCTGCCCCTGGGCGTGCGTATTGCCGCAGGGACTTTGGGCATCGCTGCGGTCTTGGGTGTGCTGCGTTTTTCTGGCCTGTACCCGATTGCGCAATGGCACCAATTTGTTTCTATGCTGGGTGCATGTGCCGCCTTTCCGCTGCTGGCCGTGGCAGTCTTGTGGCCCAATGCGGCCGTGGCGCGGCAGCTGAAGTTCGCCTCTATCTTTTTCATCGTCTTGGCGGTGATAGGTGTGTTGGCCGTGGGCGTGGCACAAAAGCGCGTGGTGGTGGATGCGCTGACGGTCATCTCGGTGGTCGCGATGGTGATCAGCTTGGTACGCGGCGGGCGCTGGCCGGCGGCGCTGACCACGGCGCTGATGCTAGCGGGCTTGTTGCTGTTTGCAGCCAAGGCCGCTGTCCTGCCCGCCTTGGTGCCCGGCGATTTGCTGCATATAGGCATGGCTATTGGCTTGTTGGGCTTGGGCATGAGTGGCCTTTGGCAGGACACACCCAAGCTAGGCGCCCAAGAGGCGCAGCCGCAGGGCGCCTAAGCCCATCGGCGGAACCACTGCGGGCAGCAACTAGCGGCTTGCGACCGCATCGAACACGTGCGTACCGTTAAGCCCGCTATGCTTGCTGCATTGCGCCCGCTGCGGGCGGCCGATGTGCTGCGCCCCACCATTTTCGAAAGTAATTCATGCTGCAAGTTCACGCCAACGGTCTGGAGTTTCATTGCCTGACCCAGGGCAGCGGGCCCAAGGTGTTGCTGCTGCACGGTTTCCCAGACACGGCACATACCTGGCACCACCAAATGGATGCGCTGGCGCAAGCGGGCTTTTGCGCGATTGCGCCCTATTTGCGCGGCTACTACCCCACCACAGTGCCGACCCACGGCTTTTACGACAAAGCAACACTGGTGCAAGACCTGGCTTGCCTGATCGAGGCCCTTGGCGATGGCGAGCCGCTGTACTTTGTAGGGCAGGACTGGGGCGCCATCATCGGCTACGCCTTGTGCGCAGCACGCCCTGATTTGCTGCGCAAGGCGGTGCTGATGGCGGTGCCGCATCCGGCTATCGTGGCGGCGCATTTGCTGGACCCCAAGCATGTACAGCGCTCATTTCACTGGTGGTTTTTTCAGCAAGCCGAGTTTCCGGAAAAAGCGCTGCTCGCCGATGACATGGCGTTTATCGATTACTTGTGGCGCGAGTGGTGCGCGCCGGGTTACGCGGATCGGGAGCACATCCAAAGCGTGAAAACGTGTTTGCGCCAGCCCGGTGTTTTGCAAGCCACGCTGGGCTATTACCGCGCGATGTTTGACCCCACACGGGCAGACCCGGCACTTGGCGAACTGCGCGCTCAGATGGCCCGCACCATTACCGTGCCCACGTTCGCCCTGTGCGGCGCACAAGACCTGCGCGCAGAACTGATGCGCGAGCAAGACGCGTATTTCACTGGTGTATACCGCTACCAAGAAGTGCCTGGCGCAGGCCACTTCTTACACCGCGAACAGCCCGCGGCCGTCAACCAGCTCTTGCTGGATTGGCTGCGCTAAGCCTTAAGCCGCCTTCGCCAGCGCAACGCCTAAAAGGTTCCCCTTTCGGGTCGTAACGGATAGGCGCGGGTGCTGGTGTCTATGGCAACATCTTCCCAACACAAGGACCGCCCTTGACGGACCGGGCGCAGCAGTTTGATGTTGTGCGCCAATCCGAGTGCCAAGTTGCCCTGCTTGCGGGAGGTATCCGCCGGTCGCAATTTACCCCAGACGGTGTATCCGCACTCGCCCTCTAGTAAGCCGCCCGCTTGCAGACCGCATTTGGCGGTGGCGACCACATCGGCCTTACAGCCAGTCGGTAAATGGATATGAATAGCCCCGCACTGGCTGGCGCCGCTTTGCCTGCCAGCAAAGCGCCGCACACATCATCTTGCGCCACCGTGACTTTGACTCCTGCTTGGCTTGTGACAGGACTGCAGCTTGGTATGGGGGCGTTTGAGACATTTGCCACTGACCGTCAAACCCCGGGGCTTGAACTTTTCAATTCAATTTATATCAGAATATATTTCTAAATAAGTATTTATGTAAAATAACAAAATAACATTTAAAATGAATTTAATAATTCTTTAATCACCACACAAATCTATGTCTAACATTTACTCATTGAAGCTTGTCAAAAACGGAGTCACGATCCAGCGCAAACAGATTGCCACAGGAATCGGAAAGGGAGTGGTACCGCTCACTTTGACGGCCGCCGCAGACTTGACCTATGTATTGCAAGATGAAAGTGGCGCCAAGCCATTGACAAAAATCAAGACGCGTTTGGTGGGGGACGACTTGTATGTGGTCATTGATGGTACGGATGAGCAAAACACCCATTTGATACTCCGAAATTTTGCCGAGGTACAGAACAGTAGTGCTTTAGCTACAACGGGAAAAGTCGGAGAGTTAGTAATTTTTAAGGTAGATGCCGCTGCTACCCTTTCCGGTAGTGCAGACGCGCTAATGACGTGGGTGGCCTCTGGCATTGATGACGGTAGCCAGTTGTCGTTCACCTCACCTGTGGTGTGGTTAGGTGGGGCCGCGTTGGTGGCGGCGGTGGCGTCGGGCAGTTCTTCCAGCGCCAACAGCACCAGCACAGCGGCATTAGAAAAGATCAATGCATACATCAACGCGACAGGTACTGTAGTGGTGTCGCCCCCGGTGCTCAAGGATTACACGGATGCCGGCATCACCGGCGTACTCGACAACACCATGGCAGCAGCTATAAACACAGTACTCAGGCCCTTGGGTACTACAACCGTGGCGACTGCCCAGATGGTCGTAGACGCCTACCTAAAGGTCTGGAACAAAGCCAATGGCGCGGAAGCTGACAACACTACCAACGATCCGACATCTGCCGACTACTCACAATTGGGCCTGACCTCACTACCCAAAGGCAATGGCATCTTGCTGCTCAATGACATTGTGAAAACGCGCCTAAGCACGCATATCAACACAATCACCAAGCTCAATGCGTATGCTTCGATCGCCAACAACATCGTTTTGACCGCAGCAGGTAATACAGTACCGCTGACTAAAGATGACTTCAGTGCCATTGGCATGACCGATCTCACCGCAGGTAATGTCAGTGCGCTTTTAAGCGCGATTGCTGCCAGTGCCGTCGATGGTTCGGGCGTGAGTTCAATTGCGCAGTTAAAGGTTATCAGTACGGCCTACCAAAAAATTCTGGCACAAGCAGACGGTGTGAAGTTAAATACTACTGACGTGAGCAAAATTGCTACCAGCGCTGATTACAAAAGTATTGGCGCCGCGATTGGCAAAGCAGCTGACAGCACCAATGCGCAATCAAGCGCGGCCCTCAATTTGCTTAACGACGTTATTGATGGCCTGACCAATACCGCTGTAGACACGGTCAAAAAAATCAATGATTTGGCGGCTATTGTTGACAAAGTCATGACCTTGAGCACAGCCAACTCCACCGCTACTGGCACGGCCGTTGGGCTGAAGCTAAGCGACCTGAGCGCGCTGGGCGTAACAGGCGTGAACGCCGACAATTTGGCCCAAGTGGTAGAAGCCATTCGGGTGACCCAAAGCGCGAATGGCGCAGCGGTAGACAGCGTCAAAGAGATACAGGCTGCCGCTGATTTGGGTGTGATCATGGCCTACGCCGACACGACCCCCGGCGCGTTGGCGCACGTAGCTCCAACGCTGGCCAATTACCTCAATGCCGGCTTGTTGAGCGTAGACAGTGGATCGCACAAAGCCATTACCGCCAACAATTTGGCGGCCATCAACAGCGCTGTCGAGGCCTTGGCCGGTGCAGATGTGAGCAGCGCCAGCAATCTGCAAGCCGTGGTCAATGCCTACAGCAAGCTACTGGCCGCCGCTGACGGAATTAAAGCCAACACGGTAGATGCGAGCAAACTCAGTGTGGCTGATTTGCGAGCCATAGGTGCCTTGAGCGCTTACGACAGCACAAGTGGCGCGATTGGCGGCAGCACCACGGCCAAGGCATTGGGCACTGGAGCGCAACAATCTGCTGCCTTGAAATTATTCAATGAGGTGATCGATGGCCGCGCCTCAGTCCAGGTGGATACCGTGGCCGAGTTGAACCAAATCAACATCGTCGTCGACAAGGTGATGGACGTGGCCAATGGCGGCGCCTCGGCCTTAACCGCCGCAGACTTCGCGATGATAGGGGTCTTTGGCGTGACCAGTACCAATTTAGGCAATGTGGTGACCAATATCGCCGCTCCTCTCGCGAGCGACGGCACACGGGCGGACACTTTGTCGGAGTTGCAGGCCTTTGCGAGTTTGGCCGTGGCGCAGACATATTCGAACGACCCCATCAACGCACCTGCGCCAACTGCTTCAACTTACAGCACTGATTTAGGGCTGGTAGGCATCACCAACAATTTGAATTTGGCCACTGCCGTAAATTCGGTGTTATCGGCGAAACACAATGGTAGTATTTCACTGTCTGCAGTACAAAGTATTGCATTGGATTTCCAGTCGATTTTGAACGAGGCCACCAATGGCGTATTCAATTCAAATCCGGACCCAACGGCTGCGCAGTACGAAAATGTATTGCTGAACCTAGGCCATGTTTTCCATGGCGGCGCCTTAAATACAAACACCGATATTCGCAGCAATGCCTTGGCCTTACTCAATGATGTGGTGGGTCACAAATCGGCCAATAGCGTCAACACATTGGCACAGCTGGATTCCATCGCGACAGTGGTCGATCACATCATGAAAAAGGCAATCGATCCGACCGGCACCGGCGCTAGCAATGTCACCTTCGCCGAACTTAGCAGCTTAGGTTTGAACGTCAATGGCTGGACCGAAGTAAGCTATCCCAACAAATTGATCGCGATGAATAACGCTATCCGTGCAACCGACGACACGGGCGTGGGCGTTCATACCTGGGACCAGCTACAAGCCATTTTGAACTCCACCGCGGTGCTTCAAGCCTGATGAACGCTCCAAGGGGGCGCGCATCGTTGGCGACCTAAGCGTCCTGGGGTGCCAGCTTCGGATGTTGTCAGCACCGCGAGCAAGCCGCAGCCGTCAACCAGCTTTTACTAGACTGGCCGCGCTAAGCCTTAAGCCGCTTTCGCCATCGGCGCTGCAAAATGGTTTTCCATTTCGCGCCGTAGCTGATAGGCACGGGTGCTGGTGTCTATGGCGACATCGTCCCAGCACAAAGACTGACCCTGACGTACCGGGCGCAACAACTTGATGTCGTGCGCCAAGCCGAGCGGCAAGCCGCCCAGCTTGCGAGACGTTTCTGCCGGTAGCAATTTGCCCCAGACGGTGTAACCGCCCTCGCCGTCCAAAATTTCGCCAACTTGCAAATCGCGCTTGGCGGTGGCCACCACATCGGCGTTCCAACCGGTGGCCACACCGGTAGGTTCGCTGCGCAGGGCTACGCTGGCGACCGACATGCCCACTTCCAGACCAATCAGATGCCAACGCTTATACAGCGTGAAATAGCGACCACTCGGGTCAGTGTGCGCGTTGTATTCCTCAAAGCAATTTTTTATGTAGTCGGTCTCGGCCTCCACCGTCACCCACACACCCATGCGGATGTCATAGGGAATCTTGCGGCCATTGGCTTCCAAGGACGAAATCACCTCGACCATGCCTTTGCGCTCGAGCACACCGCCTTCTTGAATAGGCCGCGTCACGAAGGGGATGTCCTCCACACTGGCCGGTGGATAGAGCAAGCCATTGGACGGCACACCCAGCCCCGTCGCGTTAGACACTGCGCTGCTTTCTATCGAAGGCTTAGAGCCATCCAAAAAGCTGTTGAACATTTTGGGATTGAGCCCGCCGCGCGCGGCCTGCTCAGGCGTGAGACCATAGTTGCCCCATACCGTGTCGGGCGTGGACTGGTTGAAGTGCGGCAGCCATTTGTGGCCGCGTCCCGCCGCCACCACCGGAAAGCCACAGGTGCGCGCCCAGTCCACCAGATCGCAAATCAAGGCCGGTTGGTCGCCAAAGGCCAATGAATACACCACTCCCGCTTGGGCGGCTTTGTGCGCCAACAAAGGGCCACAAAAAGCATCGGCCTCGACCGTGACGTTGACCACATGCTTGCCGTGCGCGAAGGCCTCCAGGCAATGGTCCACCGCTGCAATTGGGTGGCCGGTGCATTCGACGATGACATCAATAGCCGGGTGCGAAACCAGTGCGCGCCAGTCTTCACCGATGTGGGTAGTACCGGCTTTGAGTGCCGCGTCCAATGAAGCGGCCTGCATGCGCGGGGCTTCCCATCCCACCCGGCTGAGGTTGGCGCGCGCGCCATCAGGCGACAAGTCGGCGATGCCTAGCAAATGCACACCGGGCGTACGCGGAATCTGCGCCAAATACATGGAGCCAAATTTGCCAGCACCAATCAGGCCCACGCGTATCGGGCGGCCCTCGGCTTGGCGTTGCTGAAGTTTGGTAAACAAGCTCATGCGGCAGCTTTCTGCTCGTCAAAAGGCACAGTAGAGGTTTGCAGCGCGCTGCCGGGCATGCCGTCCTTCCAGGGCAGATCAACCGGGTAGTCTTGGAGCAGGCAGTCGTCGGGCAGACAGTCGATGGGCGTGAAGTCGCGGTGCGCGATGTATTCGGGGCGCTTGTGGCGGCGGATGTGGTTGCTCACTGCGCACAGGCTCAGATAGACCGCCACACGGTTCCAAGGCGAGAGATTGCTGGTGGACGCGTGGACCAGGCAACTATGAAAAAGAATCATGGAACCGGCCGGGCCTTTAGGGCTGACGATGCCGCCGTTTTTGCCGCCGGCGCGGTCCACTAACTGGGTAATGAGTTCATTGTCCACCGTCCACAGCGGGTAGCTGGTGGTGGACAAGTCGTGCTTGGCTGCGACCACGCCGCGCTTGTGGCTGCCGGGGATGAACATCAAAGGGCCATTGTGCTCGTTCACATCGTCCAGAAAAATCGCGACGTTCATGGCGCGCTCGGTAGGCATCATGTCGTCATTGAGCCAGGTGCCGTAGTCTTGGTGCCATTGCCAGACATCGCCTTCAAAAGCCATCTTGCCGTTGATCTTGAACTGGTGCATATAGAGCTTTTCGCCCAACAGCATTTCCACCGGCTCGATCATGCGCGGATGGCGACCCAGCTTGCCAAATGGCTTGCTCACCATGTGCGCAGCAAAGTTGGTACGCACCGCATCGCGGCCTTTTTCGCGGACATTAAAGGCATCGCGCTTGGCATACAACTCGGGCACCGCGTCCAGCAGGGCCTGGGTTTCCTCGGGCGAAAACTGGCCGGGGAAAAAGAGATAACCGTCACGGTCAAACTGGGCTAATTGCTCGGGCGTCAATTTCATGGTGTGCTCGCTAGTAAGTGCGGAGCCGGAAGGGGCCAGCGCCGGGTGTGAATTCCATTTGGCTTCACTATAGCGCGCTTGGCTGGGAACACTCGCCTGCAGGTCAGGTCGCAGGTCGCAAGCGCCAAAGACCGATGAGGGCTTAGGCGATTCGGAAAAAGGTCAATCCGAGGGTTCGTCGGGCTCAGCCACCCGAACTGGCCGGGGGATTTTTTTTAGCCGAATCAAGCGCGCTTGCTCGATCGCGTCTTTTTTGACCTGGCGTTCGGCGTCCAGCTTTTCACCGGCGGCCAGCCATTGGGCAAATTCGCCCGGGGTTTCTAGGGTAATGCGACCCAATGCGCCACTGCGAAAGTCGTGGATCGCAATTTCGGCGGCTTTTTGCAAATTCACCCGCCCGCCCGATTGCAAGGCACCGCGCCTGCGGCCCACGCCATCCAGTAATTGTTCATCGGTTAGCGCACCCGCATCAGCAATACCGTATCGCGCTGCCAAAGCTTGCGGGAAGTGCTGGCGCAGGTAGTCAAGCAATTCCAGCGCCACCTCTTCGTCGTCGAACGCATTACGGCCTATGGCGCCGCTGGCAGCCAGGTTGTAGCCGCTTTTGGCCACGATGATGCGCGGCCATAAAACACCGGGGGTGTCGTAGAGGTAAAAATCGTCGGCGATAGTGATGCGCTGCTCGGCTTTGGTCACACCGGCCTCGTCGCCGGTTTTGGCAGCGCGCTTGCCTTTGAGGGTGTTGATCAGCGTAGATTTGCCCACGTTAGGAATGCCGCAAATCAGCACGCGCATGGGTTTGGCCATACCGCCGCGTAAGGGAGCGAGTTGGTGGCAGGCATCGACCAGGGCGCGCGCCGGTGTCGTCATGCCCGCATCCAACGGCAAGGCACGCACGCCAGGCATCGCGTTGTAATGGGCCAGCCACTCGGCGGTGCGCGCGGGGTCGGCCAGGTCTTGCTTGTTCAGCACCTTGAGGGCCGGCTTGCCACGCGTCAGTTCGGCCAGCATCGGGTTGGCGCTGGAGCCGGGCAGGCGCGCGTCCAGCAGCTCGATCACCACGTCAATCTCCCGGATGCGCTCGCCAATGGCTTTGCGCGTCAGGTGCATATGCCCGGGGAACCACTGAATCGCCATGTTCTTATTCTCTGTGCCTAGGGGAAAGTGCGATTGTCGGGTACTTTGCCAACTGAGGCAGGACTGCGCTTTGCGGCCTTGCCGTATTTTCAGGGACCAGGGCAAGGATTGCCCGACGGCCTACAGCTTGACGCGGACAGACTCAGGAAGCCTTCGGTCGCCCCAAACGCTCCGGCGAAAGGTATTGCTGCAAATAGCGGTCGAACGGCAAAGTGTCCGTCGCTTCGATTTCGCGTTGCCGCTCGAGCGAGGCCTGCGCCAACTGCTGAAAGTGCGCCAGCTCGTGTGGCTCTAGGGGGTCTGCCAGTTCCTGCGCTTTGGTTTGCTGCGAGAGACTGCGCCCAAAGGCTGAAAAAGAGCCGCCGTGCTGTTCGCGCATGGCTTGCAACACGCGCGCCGATGGCAGGCTGTCCGGATGCGTCAAACCATGCTGCGCCAGCTCGACCGCTTGCGCATAATCGCTGCCGCCATGGGCTTGGTCCAGCGCCTGGGCCAGCGGGCGCAGTTGCACGATGATGTCCAGGCCCCAGGTGGACAAGTCCACCATCGTCTCGCCGCGCTGCAATTGCAAGCCCGGTTCGCGGCCACGCTCGGCCACACTTTGCTGATTGCGCGCCATGGCAGCAATTTCGGCCGGGCTGTCGTCGGGGCTGGGCTGGCTCAGGCAGTGCAGCAAAAAAACATCCAAAAAACGCAGGGTGGAGGCGCGTATGCCCACCGGCTCGAAAGGATCCAGGTCCATGAGCCGCACTTCCACGTATTCCACACCACGCTCGCGCAGCGCGTGCAAGGGGCGCTCGCCCTGAAAGATGACGCGCTTGGGCCGGATGGTGCCGTAGAACTCGTTTTCGATCTGCAGCAAACTGGTGGCCAATTGTTTGAAGCTGCCGTCGGCATTGCGCACCCCAATGTCCACATAGGGCGCATAAGGCTCGGTCAAAGCTTGGTGTAGCGAGGCGGCATAGCCTTCTAGGCTGTTGTAGCTGACGGCCAATGCGCTTTGTGCATCACTTTGGTAACCTAATCGCCCCATGCGCAGCGAGGTGGCGTAAGGCAAACCCATGGTGCCCGCTTGCAGTTCCTGCAATGAGTGGCTGCGACCCTGTACAAAGGTGGAACACACCGCAGGCGAGGCACCAAACAAATACAACAACAAAAACGCATGGCGGCGAAAATTGCGGATCAAGGCGAAATAGTCTTGGCTCGATACTTCGGGCAAAGACCAGTTGTAGTGAATGCCCGAAATAGTTTGCATGCGCCGCCCGTAGCGGTAGCCCAGACCGCTGCGGTACACCGTCTTGGCCTGGCCTACGTTGGAGCGACCGTACTGGCCCAGGGGTATCGCATCGTCAGCAGGCAGGCCGCAGGGCATGCTGGAGACCCACAGCATTTCCTCGCCCATGCTTGCCAGCGTGTAGTTTTGCACGCGGCGCAGCTCATCCAGGCAATCTTCAATGCCCGCATGCACGCCGGTGATTAACTCGATCTGGGATTCACTGAAATCAGTGGTGATATGCGGATGCGTCAGGGCCGAACCCAACGCTTGCGGATGGGGCGTGGCCGCCAGCGCGCCGTTGCGCAGCGAACGCAAGCTTTCCTTTTCAATACCCCTGCGTATACCCCGCAGTTGCTGCGCCGGGAAGCCTTCACGGGCCCAATTGCTTTCACTCATGCCAGTCGGCCTTTTTCGTTTTTCGCTCGTGCCAACGGTAGCACAGTAGGGTTTAAATGCGGTGACCGGCGCCAATTGCAAGAGCGCACCACAGGGGAATAGGCGCCAGGGCGCGCAAGCGCGCCCAATTGGCGCTAAGCAAAGGTGTAAGCGCGCCGCTTAACGCAAATGCCGTCCAGCACGGCCAATCTCGTGCGCGCCCTGGGCTGCACCACTGGCCGGGATCTGGAATTTTGTGGTCGCCACCACTTCGGGCATTTGCGCTTGCAATCGCTCGTCAGCGCCCTCGCCCAAACCAATCCAGCTGCCTTCGCTCAAAGTAATGTGCGCGGCCTCCACGCTACCGGCGCCGGCGCACAAAATGGTGCGGGTCGGTGCGTCTTGTGCCACCAGCGCCAACATGGCCGGTACCACCGCCTCGGGCTGCAAGGCGGCAAGCACCGGCTCGGGCATCAGGCCAGCGGTCATACGCGTAGCGGCCGTAGGGGCCAGGCAGTTGACGTGGATATTGCTCTTTGCGCCTTCGATGGAAAGCGTCTGCATCAGCCCCACCAATGCCATCTTGGCGGCCCCGTAGTTGCTCTGGCCAAAATTGCCGTACAGGCCGCTGCTGGAGGTGGTCATCAAAATACGACCATATTTTTGTGCCGCCATGTGCGGCCAAACGGCTTTGCTGCAATGCACCGCGCCCATCAAATGCACTTCCATCACCAGGCGGAAGTCGTCCATTTCCATCTTGGAAAAACTTTTGTCGCGCAAGATGCCGGCATTGTTGACCAGGATATCGATGCGGCCCCAGGCATCCATGGTCTCTTGCACCATGGTCTGCACCGCCGCGAAATCGGTTACCGACGCGCTATTGGCCATGGCCGTGCCGCCCGCAGCGCGGATTTCAGCCACCACCGCCTCGGCCGCGCTGGCCGAGCCGCCCGAGCCATCGACCGCGCCACCCAGGTCGTTCACTACCACCTTGGCACCGCGTGCGGCCAGGGCCAAGGCGTGCAAGCGACCCAAACCGCCGCCCGCGCCAGTCACCATCGCTACACGGTCTTTGAAATCTATCGGCATAAGATGTCCTGCAATAAATAAGAGCTGTGCACCCTGCGCAGCCAAACCGCCAACTCTACTGCAAGCCCCGCCCTGAGCCTTTGCCCGGCGCAACTAAAGCGACACCATGGAACTGAACACCGAAATCCCCACCGCGCCGCCCCGTGATGCGGCCACCGTCGTGATATTGCGCGATGGCCCTCAAGGGCCGGAGGTGTTTCTGGTCAAGCGCCATGGCCTGTCCGACGTTTTGGGCGGCGCCTATGTGTTTCCCGGTGGCAAGATGGACGCTGCCGACGGCGCGCCGGGTCACCATGCTTACCTGGACCAAAGCCCGGAGCAACTGCACGCTGCGCTAGGCGAGCCCGAGACGGCGCCAGCCACCGCCTGCGGACTTTTTATCGCCGCATTGCGGGAAACCTACGAGGAAGCGGGCGTGCTGTTCGCGCAAAGCGCACCCAGCGCAAACCACCTAGCCACCCCGGAGGTGGCCGCAACCGCCCCGGGAAGCGACTTTCACCACCGCTTGGAAAGTGGGGCGCTGCGCTTACAAACTTTGGCTGTGCATCCCTGGTCGCGTTGGATCACGCCACGCATGCCCTCCGTCATGAATAAGCGCTTTGATACCCGGTTTTTTATCTCGGTGATGCCTGCGGGCCAGAACGCAGCGCATGATGACTTTGAAGCCACCGAAAGCGCCTGGTTGCGCCCCAGGGTGGCGCTAGAGCAGTATTGGAATCGCGAAATCGAGTTGGCGCCGCCGCAAATCATGAGCCTGGCCCACTTGTCGCGTTACCAGAGTGCCACACAAGCCCTCGAGGCGGCACGCGCCGGCGCGCCGCCGGTAATCATGCCCGAGGCCTTCCATGAAAACGACGAGCGCGTCATCTGCTACCCCGGCCACCCGCGCCACCCGGTCCCCCACCGCGCAATGCCCGGGCCCTTGCAATTGTTCTGGCGCAACAAACGCTTTGAACCCGAGGGCGGCTTTGAAGCACTCTTTGCATAAAGCCGTATCCATAGGCTAGCTCAATCAGGGGTATTGATCTAGCCAATTAGACGCCGTCTTATTCGCGGGTTAAGCTTTGCCGGTCTTTGATCCTTGTGTTCGAAGCAAACGCGTTTTCTTTAACCCCCTTAGGAGATTTCCATGGCAGCACTCAAAGGCTCCAAGACGGAAGAAAATCTGAAGGC
>CANKNK010000004.1 GCA_947483455.1 Comamonadaceae bacterium
CTATGTATGGCCCGTGTACCTTGGCCAGTTCTTGGGGCAGCACGGTGTCCAGTCCTGGCGGCAAAATGGCCCCCGTCATGATCCGCAGGCATTGACCCGCGCCAATGCGTCCAGAAAATGGTGCGCCCGCTAGCGCACTGCCTGCCACCTGCAATTGCAAAGGCCGGTTTGCCGCCAATGCACTGCCATCGAAAGCGTACCCGTCCATGGCGGAGTTGTCATGGGGTGGTACGTCTATCGGGCTGATGATGTCCTGGGCCAACACCCGCCCCAATGCTTGCATCAGGGGCAACTCTTCGCTTTGTGTGGGTGCAGGGACCATGCTCGCCAAGAATGCGTTAACGGATTGTGCTGGTAATGCATTGGGGTCATACCCCTGCAATGCGTCGGCTATTTCTGCCAGCGATTTCATAGACAGCTACCCACCTTATCCGCCGATGTAACTCATTTCCACGCGTCGCCCTGAACCCGCTGCGTTATGCGCGGGCAAGGAGGCACGCAGCAAGGAGTAGCGGTCATCGCGCTGCTCCCAGATGGCGCGTATGGCTGCGGCCAGATCCTGCGCATTCGCACCGCCGCGCAGCAGGCTGCGTAAGTCATAGCCCTGGCTGGCGAACAGGCATAAATACAACTGGCCTTCCGTGGACAAACGGGCGCGGTTGCAGTCCCCGCAAAAGGCTTGGGTCACGCTGCTGATGACGCCTATTTCTCCGGCATGGGCGTCGGGCCGACCCTGCGCGTCGGCATAGGCCCAGCGCTGTGCCGTCTCGCCCGGTGCATAGGCCTCCAGTGGCAGCATGGCAAATTCAGTTTGCAAGCGCGCAATGACTTGGGCCGAAGGCAGCACCTCATCCATGCGCCAGCCGTTGGTGGCACCTACATCCATGTATTCGATAAACCGCAAAACGATTCCGGTGCCGCGGAAATGCCTGGCCATAGCAAGAATTTCATGGTCATTGGTACCACGCTTGACCACCATATTGACCTTGATAGGTCCCAGGCCTGCCGCCTGCGCCGCGTCGATGCCTTTGAGCACTTCCGATACCGGGAAGTCCACATCGTTCATTTGGCGGAATATGCGGTCGTCCAGGCCATCCAGGCTTACGGTGACGCGTTGCAAGCCCGCATCCTTTAGTGCCTGGGCTTTACGGGCCAAGAGGGCGCCATTGGTGGTTAATGTGATGTCCAGCGCCTGGCCGTCTATGGTGCGCAGGGCGCCGAGTTGGGCAATCAGCAATTCCAGGTTTTTGCGTAGCAAAGGCTCACCCCCCGTGAGGCGGATTTTTTGTACACCCAAGCCAACAAATTCCCGTGCTACTTGCACAATTTCTTCAAAGGACAACAAGGCAGATTGGGGTAGGTATTGGTAGTCCTTGTCGAACACTTCTTTGGGCATGCAATAACTGCAGCGGAAATTGCACCGGTCCGTGACGCTGATGCGCAAGTCCCGCAGAGGGCGTCCCAGGGTGTCACTTGTCGCAACCCCGGGCGCGTGCTGGGTCGCAGGTGTACTGGAGGGGATAGGGCGTGCGCCTTGGCGCAGGTCGTGCACCGGAATAACGCGCGGCGGTTTGGAATTACTCATGGCGCTATTGTGCAGTGTGTACTCAGCCCCTGGTCCTCGCCTTGGTACTATTATGGTTCGCCATGGATTACCTGCTTGAACTTGCCCTCAGCGCGCCGAACGCACTAGCTGCGCCGGACTGGCCTTGCGGTGCCCGGGTCAACGCCCTATGAGCCAGCGCAGCGGTATGGGTGATGCGCCACGCGGGATAGGGGCATGGTGGCAGCGACTGTGGAGCGAGCCCGATGCAGAGAGCTCGCAAGGCAGTTCCCAGATGACGGCGCAGCCCTCCCAGCTTGCGTTTGTGGCGCAGGACCCCACTCCCAAGCAGACCGAGCCAGCGCCCGAAGTGGGTCGGATCAGCAGGGAAGCGCTGATGCGCTTGCAGCCGGCCGGGCCGGCACAGGAGGAAGTGCCGGATTTGTTGCAGCAGCGCGCGAATTTTTGGGCGACGGCTACCCATGACTTATGCCAGCCGGCGCAGGCCTTGGCGCTGTTCTTAGAGCGTTTGCAGCGCTTGCCCCCGCAAACATCAGCCCAGGCTTTGCACGGCTATTTGCAATCTTCCATGGAAGACTTGACCCGCCTGCTTGCTGGCCTGATGGAACTGGCCCAGATAGATGCCGGCGAGGTGCAAGCCTCCAGCATGGCGGTGTCGGTGGACGAACTGTTCGCCAGGGTCCGCGAGCAATTGGCCGATCAGGCGCAGGCCAAGGGTTTGCGTTTGGTAGCCCGATCCAAAGGCCAGACGGTGCTGGCCGATGCCGCGCTGCTAGAACGCATCTTGCTGGCCTTGGGGCGCAACGCCGTGCGATTTTGCGCGCAAGGGACGGTCTTACTCAGTGCCCGCGCAGTGCAGGGTGGGGCGGGCGTGCGCCTAGATGTCAGTGATAGCGGGCCGGGCATAGCCGAGCGTGACCACGGAAAAATTTTTACGCCATTTGCCCAGCGCAACTTGACAAACTCGCATGGCCCAACACGCCCTTCGTTGGGCCTGCATATCGCGTCCCGCCACGCACAGCTGATGGGAACCGGATTGCAGCTGCGTTCAGCGCTTGGGCGAGGGAGCCGTTTTTCCATCACCCTGCCGCTGGCCGCTGTAAATGTCCAGGCGCAAGGCGCAGACCTCAGCGATGCCCTGCAGGCTATTGGACTGGACGGATACCGGGTCGCCTTGTTCGATACAGACCCTGAACGGGCAGCGAATGTTGCCGCGTGGCTACGCGGCTGGGCATGTGTGCTGCTTGATGAGCAGGATATGGAGGGTACGAAGGCGCTGCATCCCCAAGCGATCGTTTGCGCCTGGCAGGCTGATGCGCCCCAGGAGGCGGGTCGGCGCATCTTGGCCTGGCGTGCGCGCATTGGAGTTCAGATACCGGCCTGCATTATTTACGCTGACCAGGGCGCCACCGACGCGCTGCGCGATTTGCCCACTGCTACGGCTGTCTTAAGCCAACCGTTGCAAGCAGCACAGTTGCGTGCATGGCTGCGCCGGGTGTTGCGAAGCTAGGCCTTCGCGAGATCAATGACTGGCGTTAAAGGCGTAGTTGGCTGCGGCGCGAACGGCCTGCGTGCGGTTGTCCGCATGGAAATAGCGCAAGATGGCACTCACATGGGTTTTTACGGTTTCTTCTGACACCTCGAGCGAAGCGGCGATTTCCCGGTTGGTATAGCCTTCCATCAAGCCGCGCAATACTTGTTCTTGCTTACGCGATAGCGGAGCCGCAAGCGCCGCCTTGCCCGCTGCGGCCAATGGTCGAAGCTCTTGAGGCAAGTAAATCTCACCGCTGAGCACCTGGGAGATGGCTTCGAGCAAGTCATCTGTATTGCCCGACTTGGTCACAAAACCGGCGGCGCCGTTTTTGAGCGCCAGTTGAATCAGCTGCAGTGTTGTACTGCCCGAGATCATCAGCACCACCAACGCGGGTTGAATCCGGCCCATCTGGCGCAGTACCTCCAAACCATTCATATCTGGAAGGTGGTAATCCAGTAGCACCAGGTCGATGTCGCGATGCGGCAACAGCATATCTATCGCCAAGGCGCCAGTGCCGGCATGCAGCAATTGCAATCTGGGGTAGATGCCAGAGAGCACCTGACCCAGGCCTTCGCGCACCAGCGCATGGTCATCCACTATGAGTATTTTCACAAGGCCTTGACCTTCCAACGAAATGGGACGTGCCGTTGATTGATAATTACACCCTACGAAGGCGCAGCGACAAAAAAAATCCCGCCAAGCGCATGGCTTGCGGGACGGGGCCGCCCCGCGAGGGGCCAGCCTAGGTGCAAGAAAACTTGCAGTTACTAGCCGCCGTGAATCTTCATCATTACCGGCACGATCAGCAAGGCCACGATGTTGATGATCTTGATCAAGGGGTTGACGGCCGGGCCAGCGGTGTCCTTGTAGGGGTCGCCCACCGTGTCACCCGTGACAGCCGCCTTATGTGTCTCAGAGCCTTTGCCGCCATGGTGTCCGTCTTCGATGTATTTCTTGGCGTTATCCCAAGCACCGCCGCCGGTACACATAGAAATAGCCACAAACAAACCGGTGACGATGGTCCCCATGAGCAATCCACCCAAAGCCGCAGGACCGAGAAGCAAACCAACCACGATGGGCGCGATCACTGGCAACAGGCTGGGGATCATCATTTCCTTGATGGCCGCCGTGGTCAACATGTCCACCGCCGTGTCGTACTCGGGTTTGCCGGTACCGTCCATGATGCCCTTGATTTCCTTGAACTGGCGGCGCACTTCAACCACCACGGCACCGGCGGCGCGGCCCACGGCCTCCATCGCCATCGCAGCGAACAAGTATGGAATCAGTCCGCCGATGAACAAGCCAATGATGACATTGGGGTCGCTCAAGTCAAACTTGATGTGCGCGCCCAAGCCTTCGAGCTTGTGCGTGTAGTCCGCAAACAGCACCAGCGCGGCCAGACCGGCAGAGCCAATGGCATAGCCCTTGGTCACAGCCTTGGTGGTGTTGCCGACCGCGTCCAGCGGGTCGGTGATGTCCCGCACGCTGGCGGGCAACTCGGCCATTTCGGCAATACCACCGGCATTGTCTGTGATGGGGCCGTAGGCGTCCAAGGCGACCACAATACCGGCCATACTCAGCATGGAGGTGGCCGCAATAGCGATGCCGTACAGGCCGCCCAGGTCAAATGCGGTGTAAATCGCCGCGCACACAAACAGCACGGGCCAAGCGGTAGAGCGCATGGACACGCCCAGACCGGCAATGATGTTGGTACCGTGACCGGTAGTTGATGCTTGCGCAATATGTTGCACAGGCGCGTACTGGGTTCCGGTGTAGTACTCTGTGATCCAAACCAGCGCGCCGGTCAAAATCAGACCGATGGCGCAGGCGCCGAAAAGTCCGCTGGCACTCAAGGCCTTGCCATCGGGCAAAGCCACTGGCGCTGGGAACAGCGACTGGGTCACAAAGTAAAACGCCACCAAGGACAGCACGCCAGCGACGGCCAGGCCTTTGTACAGCGCGGGCATCACATTGGTCATGCCGGGGCTGGCCTTGACAAAGAAGCAGCCGATGATGGAAGCAACGATGGAGACACCGCCCAGTACCAGCGGGTAAAGCACCATATTGGGGCCGGCCGTACCCGCTAGCAATGCGCCCAAGACCATGGTGGCGATCAGGGTTACGGCATAAGTTTCGAACAAGTCAGCTGCCATACCAGCGCAATCGCCCACGTTGTCGCCCACGTTGTCCGCAATCACTGCAGGGTTGCGCGGGTCATCTTCCGGAATACCTGCTTCAACTTTGCCTACCAAGTCGGCACCGACGTCCGCGCCCTTGGTGAAAATACCGCCGCCCAAGCGCGCGAAAATCGAAATCAGCGAGGAGCCGAAGGCGAATCCCACCAGCGGATTGAGCATCGCAGCCAGCGCTTTACCGTCTGCGGGCACGCCAGCGGCGGTGAGGTACCAGTAAAAACCGGTAACGCCCAGCAAGCCCAAGCCTACGACCAGCATGCCGGTGATGGCGCCGCCACGAAAGGCGACATCCAGCGCTGGGCCAATGCCCCGCGTTGCAGCCTGCGCGGTGCGTACATTGGCTTTGACGGATACGTTCATGCCAATGAAACCGCAGGCCCCGGAGAGTACTGCACCGAGCACAAAGCCAACGGCGCTTAAGGGGTCCAAGACCACTGCAATGAGGATCGCCAGGACTACGCCAACCATGGCGATGGTTTTGTACTGCCGCGCAAGGTAAGCGGAGGCACCGGTTTGAATGGCTGCTGCAATTTCTTGCATGCGGGCATTGCCTGCATCTTGAGAAAGAATCCAGCTGCGGGCCCAAAAACCGTAAATCACGGCGATCAAACCACAGACAAGCGCAAGAATCAGCGCTGAGTTTCCTGTCATATAAATCTCCAAACTAGCATATTTCGCGAACAAAGGAGTAACGCTGGCGGTACTCCCGCTGCGTTGCTTCCTCGTGCTCACGACCTGTCATAGTCGGGGAGCTGATTGGCCAACTCCCGCAACTGTAGCCGCAAAAGTGCGCTTTGCCGGGCTTCGCAAGGACCAAGTCAGTAAAATCAGGGTTAATACCGATACTGATCTGTATTCACTCTTATCCATCAACCGAGCTATTTATGTCCCTTGACAAAGTCACACCCGGAAAAAACGCGCCCAAAGAATTCAATGTCATCATCGAAATCCCGATGAATGCTGACCCTGTGAAATACGAAGTCAATAAAGAAACCGGCGCTATTTTCGTGGACCGCTTCATGAGCACCGCGATGCACTACCCCACCAATTACGGTTATGTGCCCAAGACCATCTCGGGCGATGGCGATCCGGTCGACGTGTTGGTGATCACGCCTGTACCCCTGATCCCCGGTGTGGTCGTTCCCTGCCGCGCCATTGGCATCCTGAAGATGGAAGACGAGGCCGGCATGGACGGTAAGGTGCTGGCAGTGCCGATTGACAAAATCCTGTCGCTCTACACGCAATGGCAGAAACCTGCGGACCTCAACCCCCTGCGCCTCAAAACCATTGCCCATTTCTTTGAACACTACAAAGACTTGGAAGAGGGCAAATGGGTGAAAATTTTGGGCTGGGAAGGGCCCGAGGCCGCGCACCTGGAAATCCTAGAGGGTATTGCCAACTACCAAAAAGAGCAGGCCGCCTAATCCATATTGCCCCCATCGGGCAGCCCGGTTGGGGTCGCGCCATCATTGCCGCTTAGAGGGTTGGCTGCTTACTGCGGTTCTGCGGGCATGCCCTTGAACGGTGAGCGTTGCTCTAAGTGCTCCAGGTACTGATGGATACCTTCGCCCTCGCGCTCTAAAAAGCGTGCGACCGCGTCAGCAAAAGCCGGATGCGCCAGCCAATGGGCACTGCTCGTCTTGGCCGGCATCAGGGCCCTGGCCATCTTGTGCTCCCCTTGGGCTCCACCTTCAAAGCGTGCGTAGCCATGCTCTATGCACCATTGCAGGGGCTGGTAATAGCAGGCCTCGAAGTGCAGGCAGTCCACACGCTCCATGGCGCCCCAGTAGCGCCCGTAGGCCACGCTCGGTTGTGGCTGAGCCGCGCTGGCGCTGCTCAGTCCTATCAAACTGCTGGCAATCGGGCGGCCCGCACGTTCGGCAACAAAAAGTAACCAGTTTTCCGGCATATCGCGCTGCATCGCCGCAAAGAAGGCGCGACTGAGGTAGGGCGCATTGCCGTGTTCCAAGTAGGTGCGTTCGTAGCAGCGGTAAAAAAAATCCCAATCCGCATCGCGGATGTTGTGCCCCTGTGCCCAGCGAAATTGGACACCGGCATCTGCCACTTTGCGCCGCTCCTGGCGGATTTTTTTACGCTTTTCTTGCGACAGACTGGCTAAAAACGCGTCGAAATTTGCAAATTTGGGGGCTGGGTTGGTCCAGTGGAATTGCACTGTGTGGCGCAGCATCAGGCCGCTATCTGCGCAGGCTTGGGCATCTTGCGGAGAAAGGAATAGCAAATGCAGCGAGGACAGCTCCCGGCCCTGGCTGTAGGCTATCAAGGCCGTGATCAGGGCCTGCCTGGTGGCAGTGTCGCGCGCGAGTAGGCGGGCGCCGGGTACGGGCGTGAAGGGGACTGCTACCGTGGCCTTGGGGTAGTAGTTCAGCCCGTGTTGTTGATAGGCATTGGCCCAGGCCCAGTCAAATACGTATTCGCCATAGGAGTGGTCTTTCTCATACAGCATGCATGCGCCCAACAAGACGCCGTCTTGCTCCAGGCAGATGCAAACCGGTTTCCAGCCTGTGGCCGGGCAGGCGCTGGCGCTTTGTTCCAAGGCCGCGAGGTAGGCGTGTCGCATAAAAGGACTGGCATCGGGGTGATCGGCCAGTAGGCCATCCCAGAGCGCCGCGTCGACGGCGCAGACCGAATCGTGCACGCGGGTGACATAATCATCGCGCGCCATGCGGCCTCCCCAGGTAGGCCGGGCAGGCGCCCGACGGCTCGGGCCGCGCCACTGTTTTCATAAGCATTCGTACATGACTCTCAAAATTTGCGTCGCCCAACTCAACTTCATCGTAGGTGACCTGAGCGGCAACGCGCAAAAAATTTTCGACGCGGCGCAGCAGGCCCATGCGCAAGAAGCTCGTTTGCTGCTGACGCCTGAATTGTCGCTGTGCGGCTATGCCGCCGAAGACCTCTATCTGCGCCCTGCATTTATGCAGGCCTGTGATGATGCCCTGAAATGGTTGACCGCGCAGTTAGCGGGTCTTCAAGATATGTGTGTGGTGGTGGGTCATCCCCAAGGAGCGGACCAGCGTGGCACCGCGGTTTCCATTAGCCGACGTTTTAACTGCGCTAGCGTGTTGCGCGAAGGTCAGGTGGTGGCCACCTATGCGAAGCAGGAATTGCCTAACTACCAGGTGTTTGACGAGCGCCGTTACTTCGTGCCCGGCAGCCAGACCTGTGTGTTTGCGGCTGGTCCGGTGCATGCGCCAGTAAGGGTAGGTCTATTGATTTGCGAAGACGCTTGGTTCGAAGGCCCAGCCCTCGCGGCCAAGGCGGCGGGGGCCCAGTTACTGGCTGTGATCAATGCCTCGCCCTTTCATTTGGGCAAGGGCTATCAGCGTGAACAGGTCATGGCAGAGCGCTGCCGCGCCACCGATTTGCCATTGGTTTATGCGCATTTGGTGGGCGGACAGGATGAACTGGTCTTTGAGGGGCGTTCATTCGTATTGGATGCGCTGGGCCGCGTCCAGGGCCGGGCCGTCAGTTTCAAGGAATCCTTGTTTAGCTGTGTGCTTGATGGCGATGTACGGACTTCTGCCTGGACATCGACCACCGAGCCGCAGCGGTCCGAAGAGGCAGATTTGTGGGATGCCTTGGTTTTGGGTGTTCGTGATTACGTGGGTAAAAACCGTTTCCCCGGCGTTTTGCTGGGCCTGTCGGGCGGGATTGATTCGGCGCTGGTGCTCGCTATCGCGGTCGATGCGCTGGGTGCCGATAGGGTTCGTGCCGTCATGATGCCCTCGCCCTATACGGCTGACATCAGTTGGGTGGATGCGCGCGACATGGCTGGGCGCTTGGGTGTGCGCTATGACGAAATCTCTATTGCGCCAGAGTTTGAAGCCTTCAAGGCCACGCTCGCTGGCGAATTCGAAGGCCGCGCCGAAGACAGCACTGAAGAAAACATCCAGGCCCGCGTACGCGGTACGCTGCTGATGGCTTTGAGCAATAAGTTCGGCTCCATGGTATTGACCACGGGTAATAAGTCGGAAATGGCCACCGGATATTGCACGCTGTACGGTGACATGGCAGGAGGTTTTGCCGTTATCAAAGACCTGCCCAAGATGAAAGTATTCGCCATGGCGCGCTGGCGTAATCAACACGATCCCTATGGAACAGGAAAAGAACCAATTCCCGAGCGCATCATTACCCGACCGCCTAGCGCCGAGCTGCGGCCTGACCAAACCGACCAGGACAGCTTGCCCCCTTACGAAGTGCTAGACGCCATTATCGAGCGCTACATGGAGAACGACCAAAGCATCGCCGACATGGTGGCCGCCGGTTATAGCGCTGCGGACGTGGAGCGGGTTACCCGACTTATTCAGATCAACGAATACAAGCGCCGCCAGGCGCCCCCCGGAATTCGTGTCAGTCACCGCAGTTTTGGCAAGGATTGGCGGTATCCTATAACCAATAGATTCCGCGCCTGAATCCACTTTTTCTAACTTTGGGGACCCGCCATGAAACAAATCACCGCCATTATTAAACCGTTCAAATTGGAAGAGGTCCGCGAGGCACTGGCTGAGTGTGGTGCTAGCGGTCTGACCGTCACCGAGGTCAAGGGATTCGGACGGCAAAAGGGCCATACCGAGCTGTACCGAGGCGCCGAATATGTGGTGGATTTTTTGCCCAAGGTCAAAGTGGAGTTGGTGGTCAAGACCGACGATGTGGACCGCTGTGTGGACGCCATCGTTAAGGCGGCCTATACCGGCAAGATTGGGGATGGCAAGATTTTTGTGACCTCGGTCGAGCGCGTGGTGCGTATTCGTACCGGCGAGCAAGACGAGTCCGCGGTCTAATCCGGACGGCGCGCGCCGGCGTTTAGCTGCTTAAGCCCTTGCTTGCTGGCTCAGGCGGTTTGTAGTGAACTAGCCGGGTGCCGGCCACGATGTCATGCCAAAACTGCCGTTGCGGTGCCAGTCCACTGCTCCCGGCCCAAGCTGCAACCCAGAGGAGAAATACCAGCGCTTGCGCCCCCGCGGGCAAAGCGGCGGTCCAGGCCAGCGCCAAGGGCGGCAGCACCCACACCCAGGCCAGCGTGTACCGTAGCAATGCCCGTTGGCGCGAAATCAGTGCACCCTGACTATCGACCAGGCGTATATGCCAGGTCTTCATGGCCAGCGTTTGTCCACGGGTCCAAAAAATGACGAAATAAGCGCTCAAGGCTACAAATAAAAACAGCTGGAGTGATGTCCGGTTATCCATGGCGTTGCGCGTTTGGGTCAGTGTGCCAAACAGGTAGCCTGCGATAAATACGACGCCAAAAAGCAGCATACCTTCGTAAAGCCAGCAAGCCATGCGTCGCCACAGACCGGGGGTTTGGTAGTCAAAATTTTCCAAGGCGGTGGGTTCGGACATGGGGAGTCGTAAGGCCTCAAGGCAAATTTTGGGGATGTATTGCGCGTGGTCTGGACACTTTGGCAGGGACTGCGCTCAGGCGCGTCATCCACGCACGCGCGCCAGATGCTTTAGTTGGATGACGCGCTGTCCTTTTGGGGTAGCAGCGTGTAGCGGTCAATTGCCGGCCGTGCATTGGAAGAGGCCTTTACCTGCTCGGGTGTTTTGCGCGTCACTGGTACTTCTGCCAATTTGCTGGCCGCGACAGGCTTTGCCGCAATGGCCGCGCCGCTAGGCTTTTTCGGGGCCTTGTCCAATAAGGCGCGCCGCTCATCGTCCGACAGTGCTTGGTAAGCTTCCCAGGTCGCCGTGCGCGCGTCTGGCGGCAGCTTCTTGGTCTGCGCAAAATTCAAACGGGCCTGCTCCCGTTCTTTGGGCTTCAAGGCCGCCCATTCGGCCATACGGCTTTGCAACTTTTCTCGGTCTGCTTCGCTCATGCTTGCGTTATTTTTGGCGAGCGCCAGCCATTTGCGGCGGTGACCTTGGGATAGGCTGCTCCAAATCGAAGCCAGTGGCTGCAGCGACTGCTGATCGGCGGCGCTTAGCTGCTCCCAGCGCGGCTCGGAGTCAACGCTGACCGCCCCGGCTGCCGGCGGCGCATTGCTCACGCTTTGCGCGGCAACTGCGCCCGAAAGCAAGAGCATGGCGCAGGCTCCCACCCAAGTGCGCAAGGAAAGTTTGAAATATGGCAAATAGTGCATGGAGACGTCTAGCCCCCGATTCTATTCCTGTGCTGACTTTTTCAGGTATAGCAAAAAGCCTGGATCGGTATAGGCAGTGGGTGGCAAATCGGCGGTTAACAATTCAGCATCGACCTCTGCCAATTCGTAGGCACGCTCCTGGTCCTGCAAGGCCCCGATGGTCGCCAAACCCAGCACCAAGGCCAACAATGGCAATAGGGCGGAGGCGCGGGTCCAAAAGCCCGGCGTTTGACCACCCGTGGTTCCGGCCGCATGGTGCGCACTGGCCAGCACAGGCGCTAGCTGGGTCTGCGTGACGCGGCGGTGCAAAAGCGCCTGCACCCGACCCACACGCAGGCGCTCAGTGATACCGTGGGGTAAATCTAGCGCTCCTTCTTCCAAGCGGGCGGCTATCCGGGCGCCCAAGCGTGCCTCGTTTTGGCTGACAGGGCCGGTTGGCTCATTGAAAATGTTCATGGATCAATCCCTTTCAATCGTAAAGCTTTAGCCAATGCACTTACCGCCCGGGAACAGTGCGTTTTGACGCTACCCTGCGAGCAACCCATGGCGGAAGCAGTTTCCGCCAGATCCAACTCTTCCCAGTAACGCATGAGGAAGGCTTCCCGTTGACGCGCGGGCAAATTTTGAATTTCCAACTCTATCGCATGCAAAGTTTGGGCCCGCTCTGCCTGTGACTGGCTGCTTTCCTGCTGGGGATTGTCAGAATTTGCAAGTAAAGCCTCCAGCACGTCGAATTCGCCGTCGCCGTCCGCGCTGTCAAAGTCGCCCATTGGGGTAAACAGGGCGTTGCGCGTTTTTTGACGGCGAAACCAGTCCAAAGTGGTATTACTAAGAATCCGCTGGAACAGCATGGGCAGTTCCTCTGGCGATTTGTGCCCGTAGTGCTCGGCCAGCTTCATCATGCTGTCCTGCACGATATCGAGTGCCGATTCTTCATTGCGAACGTGGTAATAAGTCCGCTTAAAAGCGCGCTTTTCCACGCCACGCAAGAACGCATCAAGCTCGCGTTCAGTGGCCAAAAAGTCTCCAGTGCGCACCCCAGCGGGGCGCATGAGCGGGCATTTGCATGCGGGTAAGTCTCATAAGTGTGCGCAAATTATCGCACCGACGCACTGGTTTGGATTTGGCTGCGGGGGGTCAGTAATGATTGATGTCATAATGCGCCTTTCGTTCAAAAAGCAAACGGGTTCTGGTCCGGCGCAGCATTCAATGCGTCCATGGCCAAAATCTTAAGTCCTAACGAGGCACCAAAAGTGTTTACGAAGGGGCACCCAAGGTGTTTCGTCAGAGAAATTCGCAAAGGTTCATCATGGAAATATCCAAGGCCGAAATGGCCTCCGCTGCCTCGGCCAACTCAAAGTCAACAATCGTTCCCGAATTGCGCGGCGCGGAGATTTTGATCAAGGCGCTTCAGGCGGAGAATGTCCAGTACATCTGGGGCTACCCCGGCGGTGCAGTACTCCATATTTACGACGCTTTTTACAAGCAAGACACGATTCAGCATGTCCTAGTGCGCCACGAGCAGGCGGCGGTGCACGCTGCTGACGGATATGCCCGTGCGACCGGCGAGGTCGGCGTGGCCTTGGTAACGTCCGGGCCCGGCGTGACCAATGCGGTGACTGGCATTGCCACCGCCTACATGGATAGCATCCCCATGGTGATCATCACCGGGCAGGTGCCTACCCACGCGATCGGTTTGGACGCGTTCCAAGAGTGCGATACCGTGGGCATCACACGTCCCATCGTGAAGCATAATTTTTTGGTCAAAGATGCCCGCGACATGGCGGACATTATGAAGAAGGCCTTCCATATCGCCCGAAGCGGCCGTCCCGGGCCGGTTGTGGTTGATATCCCCAAGGACGTTTCGTTCAAGAAGGTGCCTTACAAAGGCTATCCGGCCAATGTGGAAATGCGCTCCTATAACCCGGTGCGCAAAGGCCATGGTGGCCAGATTCGCAAAGCCTTGCAACTATTGCTGGCTGCCAAGCGCCCCTATATCTATACCGGCGGCGGCGTGCTGCTCAGTAATGCGTCTACAGAACTGCGGACGCTGGTGGACATGCTGGGCTACCCTTGCACTAACACCCTGATGGGCTTGGGAGCTTATCCTGCCTCGGATCGTAAGTTCCTGGGTATGCTGGGAATGCACGGCACGATTGAAGCGAACAACGCCATGCAAAACTGCGATGTGTTGTTGGCCGTTGGTGCGCGCTTTGATGACCGCGTGATCGGCAACCCCAAGCATTTTGCACAAAACGAGCGCAAGATCATCCACATTGATATTGATCCATCCAGCATTTCCAAGCGCGTCAAAGTTGATATTCCCATCGTAGGTGACGTCAAGGAAGTTTTGAACGAGCTGATCGCAATGATCAAGGAAAGCGCGGTCAAGCCAGACGCCCATGCGCTGGGCGCGTGGTGGGACACGATCGAAGGATGGCGCGCCCGCCAGTGCCTGAAGTATGACCATGGTAAAGGCGACGTGATCAAACCGCAGTTTGTAGTGGAAACGCTGTGGAATATGACCAAGGACGGCGATACCTATATCACCTCCGACGTCGGCCAGCACCAAATGTGGGCGGCGCAGTACTACCGTTTTGATGAGCCCCGTCGCTGGATTAACTCCGGTGGCCTAGGTACCATGGGCGTGGGCATCCCGTACGCCATGGGTATCAAGTTGGCCAAGCCCGAGAGCGAGGTGTTTTGTATCACGGGTGAAGGCTCGGTGCAGATGTGCATTCAGGAGCTATCGACCTGTTTGCAATACAACACGCCTATCAAAATAATTTCTTTGAATAACCGCTATCTGGGCATGGTGCGCCAGTGGCAAGAGGTGGAATACGAAGGCCGGTATAGCCACAGCTATATGGATGCCCTGCCCAATTTCGTGAAACTGGCTGAAGCCTATGGCCATGTGGGCATGTTGATTGAGCGCCCGGAAGACGTAGAGCCGGCTTTGCGCGAGGCGCGGCGCCTGAAAGATCGGACGGTGTTTATGGATTTCCGTACCGACCCCACCGAAAACGTCTTCCCCATGGTGCAAGCGGGCAAGGGCATTACCGAAATGCTGCTGGGCTCCGAAGACCTTTAATCGCGCGGAATGGCATTTATTTAACCTTGGACTGACAAATCTATTGCTTGCCAAGCCTGTGCGTTACCGCGCATGGGGGAGGGCGGTGAAAAGAGGCGTCTATTTGTATGAAACATATCATCGCTGTTTTGCTGGAAAACGAACCCGGCGCCCTGTCCCGCGTGGTCGGCTTGTTTTCCGCGCGTGGATACAACATTGAATCTTTAACGGTGGCGCCCACCGAAGACCCCAGCTTGTCGCGCATGACCTTGCAGACCAACGGCTCGGATGACGTGATTGAGCAAATCACCAAACATTTAAATCGTCTCATCGAGGTGGTCAAGGTGGTGGATTTGACCGAAGGCGCCTACATTGAACGCGAACTGATGATCGTCAAGGTGCGCGCTGTGGGCAAAGAGCGTGAGGAGATGAAGCGCATGGCGGATATTTTTCGCGGCCGGGTCATCGACGTGACGGACAAAAGCTACACCATCGAGCTGACCGGCGACCAGGCAAAAAACGATGCGTTTTTGCAGGCGATCGAGACAGACGCTATTTTGGAGACGGTGCGCACCGGTGCCAGTGGTATCGGGCGCGGTGAGCGGGTATTGCGGGTGTGAGCGAGGGCGCCTCGCTGCGTTCAAGTGAACGCGTTGGGCGGACCACAAGATTTGATTTTGTAACTTGGCGTAGGACGCCATTATTTTTCGGAGAAAAGCATGAAGGTGTATTACGACAAAGACTGCGATCTGAGCCTGATTAAAGGCAAAACGGTGGCCATCATTGGTTATGGCAGTCAAGGCCATGCCCATGCCCAAAATTTGAACGACAGCGGCGTGAAAGTCGTTGTGGGTCTGCGCAAAGGCGGCGCATCTTGGCCTAAAGTAGAAAAAGCAGGCTTGAAAGTAGCTGAAGTGGCAGACGCGGTTCGTGCCGCCGACGTGGTCATGATTTTGCTCCCCGATGAGCAAATCGGCACGGTCTATACCCAGGACGTGGAGCCCAACATCAAGCCAGGGGCCTCACTGGTGTTTGCCCATGGCTTTAACGTGCATTACGGGCTGGTTAATCCCCGCGCCGACTTAGACGTCTGGATGGTCGCGCCCAAAGCGCCCGGACATACCGTACGTGGCACCTACGCACAAGGCGGCGGAGTGCCGCACCTGATCGCTGTGCACCAGGACAAGTCGGGTCGCACCCGCGACCTAGCATTGAGCTACGCCATGGCCAATGGTGGCGGCAAGGCCGGCATTATTGAAACCAATTTCCGTGAAGAGACGGAGACCGATTTGTTCGGCGAACAAGCGGTTTTGTGCGGTGGAACCGTAGAGTTGATCAAGGCCGGGTTTGAAACCCTGGTGGAAGCCGGTTATGCGCCCGAAATGGCCTATTTCGAATGCCTGCATGAGCTCAAACTGATTGTCGACATGATTTATGAGGGCGGCATTGCCAATATGAATTATTCGATCTCCAACAACGCCGAGTACGGTGAATATGTCACGGGCCCGCGCATTGTTACGGATGCCACCAAAGCCGCCATGCGCCAGTGTTTGAAGGACATTCAAACCGGTGAATATGCCAAGAGCTTTATATTGGAAAACAAGGCCGGTGCGCCCACCTTGTTGAGCCGCCGCCGTTTAACTGCGGAGCACCAGATCGAGCAAGTCGGCGAGACTTTGCGCGCGATGATGCCCTGGATCAAGAAAAACAAGCTAGTGGACCAAACCCGCAACTAATCCGACCCTTATCAAGGAGGGTTGGCGTCCAAAGGCCACTGCGGTGGCCTTTGGCATTTGGATAGGGGGACGCCCGGGCTGGCTCAGCGTACACTGCAACGCTTGTGCGACTGGGCGAGCGCGCGGTCGCACGCCACATCTGAATCACACCAGGATCATTGCATGGACGAAAACACACAGGCGCAGGCGGAAGGCGACGGGCCGGTTTTTGTGCGCAAGCGGCGCAAAGGCATATACGTCCTTCCCAATTTATTTACGCTGGCCGCTTTGTTTGGCGGCTTTTATGCGGTGGTCATGGCCATGCAAGGGCATTTCGACCAGTCCGCTATCGGCATTTTTTGCGCCATGGTCTTGGACAGCTTAGATGGCCGGGTTGCGCGCATGACCAACACCCAAAGTGCCTTTGGCGAGCAGATGGACTCCTTGTCAGACATGGTGTCCTTTGGCGCAGCGCCGGCCTTGGTATCGTACGAATGGGTACTGAAAGGATTGGGCAAATGGGGTTGGTTTGCCGCTTTTGTGTATTGTTCATGCGCCGCCTTGCGCTTGGCCCGCTTTAACGTGAACACCCATGTGGTGGACAAGCGCTATTTCCAGGGGCTACCGTCGCCCGCTGCAGCGGCTTTGGTAGCGGGATTTATTTGGTGGTGTAC
>CANKNK010000005.1 GCA_947483455.1 Comamonadaceae bacterium
CTCCTGGGCCAATTCGCTGGGCTTGCGTCCAACTCGGACCAACTCCACCATTTGCTGACGAAATTCGGGCGGATACGCCCCTTTTCTTTGCCTCATTTCTAACTCCTTTAGCAGAACAATATTGTGTCCGGGCTAGAGGGGCAACTCCAGTGGCCAAGGCTTGGTCCTTGAGTTTGCGCGATCGGATGCTGATCAGCCCCCGTTCGGCGCAGGCCGTGCGGCTGACCCACCGCGAAAAGAAACTCTTGATCGCCTTAATCCAGGCGAAGGACGGCACGCTGGAGTCCTGGGTACTATGCGACCTCTTTGGCAACACCGAGAATGCGCCGCCCATGAGCAAACACACGTTGGAGGAACTCGTGGGCCGATTGCGCAAAAAACTCAAAAGCACGCACGGTGACATCGCCGAAGGCGCAATCAAATCGGTCTGGGGCGTGGGCTACCAGTTGTGTATCACCATCGTATTGAAATAGGCTTGGTGCCAGCGCATAACGGAACATTGCAACCCGGAGATTTTATGGAACAGGCGTTTGCAGCAGTTGCTGCGCCACTTGCTGCGCCGTACCAAACGCAAGCGTCAGCCCCAGTGCGCCGTGGCCGGCGTTGACCACTAGGTTTTGTGGTCCGCCCGCCTGCACGCCCACAATAGGCAGCCCGGTGGGGGTCGCCGGACGCAAGCCGGTCCAGGGTAATTCCGCATGGCCTGCGTTCAAGGCCGGAAATAGGGTCCGCGTGCTGCGCTGCAGGCTTTCAATTGCATGGGGCTGCAAGCTACGGTCGTGGCCAACTAATTCGGCCATGCCGGCCACCCGCAATCGCGAGCCGATACGCGCAAACACCACTTTGCTGGCAATGTCAGTCACATTGACGCAAGGCGCTGTGTGCGCCGAGACCTGCGCAATATCGAGGGTGATGCTGTAGCCCTTGATGGGATACACAGGCAAACGCACGCCCACGCTGCGCGCAAGGCGCGGGCTTTCGCTGCCCAGAGCCAATACAAACTGGCTCGCCTCGATGGTGTGGGTGTCTGTGCGCGCGGCCACGATGCGCTGCTGGCGGGTCTCCAGCGTGGTGACGGCGTTACCTAGCAAAAATTGCACTCCGCGGGCGCGCAGAATGCGCTCCAACGCTTGACACAGCTTCCGGCAGTCCACCGCGCACTCGGATGCGGTGTAAATGGCGCCCGCTATGTTCTGGCGATAGCTAGCCAGCGCAGGTTCCAGATCGCAACTCTCCTGGGCGCTGAGTGCAGCCTGCTGGCTACCCAAGGTCCGTTGCAATTCCATTTGTTTCTGCGCCGCGGCGAAGGTCTTGGCATTGGGGTAGAGCACCAGCTTTCCGGTGCTAGAGAAGTCGCATTCCGGCTGGTGTGCCGCGCGCATGCGGTCCAAGCCGGTGCGGCTCAGCGCTGCCAAGTCAAGCAGCTTGGCCGTGGTGCGGGACGAGGCACTGGCATTGCAGGCCTGCAAAAATGCAAGTCCCCAGCGCCATTGCGCCACGTCCCATTGCGGGCGTATTTTGAGAGGCGAATCGCTGGATAGCAAGAGCTTGGGCAGCTGTCCCCAGATCGACCCGTCCGCCAGCGGTTGCACATAGCTGTAACTCAACTGCGCACCATTGCCAGCGCTAGCGCCTGAGCCCGGTGTCGCCATATCCACCACGGTCACCCGGGCGCCTTGGCGGTCGAGTTCATACGCACAGGCCAGCCCCACAATGCCAGCGCCCAACACACACACATCCATCATTGCTCCAGGTTAATCAATCCACTATAAACAAAAAGCTTGCATTTAAACAATGCAGTTGACCGCCTCGGTCACATTCAAACGGTTTGCACCCATCGGGCCAAATACGCCCTCACTCCAAGGTTCGGGCACTTGAACTGGATGTAGCCCAAGCCCCCATACCGCACCCCGACCGCGTCGCGTTTTCACATCTGCGTCAGCGACGCTTCCTTTCGGGGTCGCCCCAACCAAACGTAGGCCGCGAGCAAGGACGCGGCTACGGCCAAAAGTGCAGCAATGTAGGTGCGGTTGTAGTCTCTGGAGCGGAATATTCCGCCGCTGCCCGGTTCAGGTAGTGGAACCGGGTCGTAGGGCAAACCGGCCAACAATGCCAGTGCCTTCATATCGAGCAGGTGAATGACAGGAACCTTGCGCTCCAGGAAGGCACCGATCAATCCGCCAGTCCGGGTTCGAGCTTCAGCATGGTCGCTGATGAGGCCCGGGCGCAGCGCGCCATAGTCGCCTTTAGCGCCGCCGGAAGAGAGGTTGCCGCCAACGTTGACAAAGCAGACCGGGGTACCGTCGGCAAGATACAGCGCCATCCTCTGTGCGATGTTTCTCCCGAAATCCGCCTCCTCAATAAAAGGAATCCCACTGGCCGTGATTTGCGCTCGGAGTTGCTCGCGGATTTCCTGGTCCATGTCGTTGCCAACATCCCCGGCGCCGCCCAGCGAAACAGCAGCCATCTTGGTGCGGATGTCTGTTTTTTCGTTGATGACTTGTGCCATGTCCAGCCAAGTGAAGGCAGGGTCGTTGGCGCCCCACATCGAGGCGCCAAGCGAGGCAATCACGACGGCTCGCAGGTGCATGACCTGGGCCGCACTGAGAACGGAAATTCCGAGCGAGGGAAACGATCCCGAAAGATTCACGGCGATGCGATCGCCATCCTGGGCGCCGCATTGCTTTAGGAGATCAAGGGCAAACGCTGCAAAATCCGGATGGGCCGAAGTGCGCTTGGCTTGGAGCACGCCCAGGGTCGTCGTCATGCCGCTGTAGCGAATTCCTATCATTCCGGTTTCGTTGACGTCGGAGACACGGTCTAGAGGGATGCCGCGCGCACGCTTTTCGACCTTAACCGCGGCCATGCCTTGTTGCGCGAGGCGGGATGCCGCCAATTTTTTTTCCTGCCACAGCGCGTCGGACTGTGAACTGAAATGCCCCAGGCACAGATACCCTGCGTAGAGTGTCGCTGCCGCGGCGATCAGTAGCCCGTCGCGTTTTTCAAAACCTTTTGTCAGCTTGGCCACGATTCGCCTTACAGGTATCCGGATTTGGCAAACGCCAGCACCACCAGCTTCAATGCAACCGCCACCAGCAGCATCGAGGACAGCGTTTTTACCGCGCCCTGGCGGTCGATTTCGTGGGCCAGGATCCCGGGCACCAGATAGCCGATGACCAGTGCGGTGCTCACCGGCAGGTTGGCCTCGGCAGTCGCCAGTCCGGTCAGATAGCGAAACAGGAAACTGACAATAATGCACACGGCAAAACGGCGCCGGCCGAACAAGATGAGGACCTCGGACAACAGCCGGACCGCGCCCCAGGTCATCAGGCTTAGCGTGATGGTCACGGCCACGCGCATCGGGTCATCGAGCAGCATGGCGATATACCCGGGCACGATGATCCCGCCCGGCGAAATTTGGGTGAGTTCGAGGAAAACGATGCTGGCCAATACGCCAAAGATGATCAGCTCGTCAGACATTCGAAATCCCTGTGTGGCGGTCCGCGGCGAAACGGAATTGCCCCGATCCGACGATATTTCCCACAGCGAATACCACCGTATCGTGCTCCAGCGCGGAGAGTTCTGCAAAACTTCCTAAGCCAGTAATTCGCTCCGGCGCAATGCCTCGCTTGACTAGTGCCCGGCGCATCAGCAGTTGGCCAGAGCCGGCGGCGACGAATCCGTCGAAGCGTCTCTGGTGCTTGAGCGCAAAGTCGACAAATTGCCGCAAGCGCGCCGGGCGGTCGTAGCGGTTGTTGACCAGTAGCATTTGGCGCCCGCAGGTCATCAGCCCTTGGGCTTGCGCCCATTCGAGAATCTTCTCGGCCGATGTCGGATCGTTGGCCGCCATGGCGTTGAGAAATACCAGCTGCTTGCCGAACTTCCCGACCGAACGCTCAACCCTGAACGCGCCAGCGTCTGGGCGGTATTGCGCCATAGCCTTGAGCGCCGTATCGCGGGCAATGCCAAGGTGTTGGCACACCGCCAGTGCCAGCGCAACGTTCTCGGCGAAATCGATGGTTGAACCTTCCATGTCGCCGCTTTCCGTAAGTACGAGTGACGTTCCCTTGGATTTGGCCTGATCGGCCAAGAACCCGGCGTAGGCGGCGTCGGCCGTAAACAGCGTGCCCCCCGTGGGGATGGTATTGCTCAATGATTGGGCAATGGCGTCGAGCGTTTCGCCCATTTCTTCTAGATGATCGGGACGGACGTTGGTAATCACGCCGATGTCCGAACGAAGCATGCGTTCCTCGCTGATCTTCTGGTACTCGGGTAGCACGGCCATGCATTCGATGACCAAGACGTCGGCGCGCTGTCTGGCCGCCAGGCGCAGGATGCGCAGCTGTTCCTTGATGCTGGGCCTGCCCCGGCGTGCGAGCGGGCTTTGGGAACCGTTCGTGTGGATGAGTGCTGGGCAGGTACCCGTGGTCTTGGTCAGTACGCGCAAGCCGCCAGCCCGCAGTCCGGCGTCGATCAGCCGACTCACCGATGACTTACCGCGAATGCCGTTCACATGGATGACGTGGCCAATGGCTGCTCTGTGCCTGCGCGCGAGGTGATTCTCTAGAACGAGCCATGCCAGATAGGCAAGGCAGGCCATTACAGTAAAAGTGGCCATCAGCAGGATGTCACGAAGGAGGTGGCCGACTGGCGGCTTGCTTGGCTATGGATCTCACTGCCCAGGACTTTAGGCCATGCGCCAGGCCAGCGGCGCACGAGAACCGCCACGGCCGCTCCGTCGAACGGTGGCCCACACACTATCGGAGGTCCGTAGGCCGTTTCTGATCCTACGGCGAGGTGCTTCTCGCAGTCGTAGGTGGAGATCGTGTATCGGCCAGTCGGCAGGTCGAGGGTCAATTGGCTCGGAAAGCCATGCGCCGATGGGGGCCGGGGCTCGATCCAGACGACTAGCAGTGCGGGAAGGCTCCCCCTGGATACAACGGATAGCGGCGCTTTGCCCAAGAAGATCGCACCTATCGCCCCGGCCCAAGCGGGGATCGACAGGATCGAGGATTGCGCATCCGCCCAAGCCAGATCCTTGCCCAAGGGCTCGGGAAAGAGCTCTGGCGCCGCCTCGTGGCCTCCCGGGCTGGTGCCCACGACGGATCGGGCAAGCTCGAGGACCTGCGCACCGGGAAGTCTGTACCAGTCGTTCATCTAGCCGGTGGCACTGTGTTCAGTTCAGGAACGCGCCAATCCCGCGCGCCTTCAGTTCGGCCAGGCTGGGAACGCCGCTAACCTCAAAACGCACCGCGGGGACTACGTCGGTGTTATGCACATTCAGGATGGCCATCAGGGCTTCAAGGTGGCCCCCGACGCGCATCCACAGGGGGAACTCGGCTTCGTGCCGCGGGTCCAGCAAAGGGTCTCCGTCGTAAGAGGACGTCTGAAAAGGATTCGGCGTCTCGATCAGGTAAGCGGCCGCTTTCGTTGCATCGCCCCACTCGCGGTGCGACAGTCCGCGAAAGGTTGACGAACTCGCCTCGATCCGCATGTCGATCCCGCGGTCTCCTAGGTCCAGGGCCGCGTTCGCGGCTTGCTCGATGTTTTTCGGATTGGCGATGATCAACCAGGCGAGCCTAGAACTTGGCCCGGCCTCGTGGAGGTCGAACGCGACCGTGGCTCCCTCGTTTGCGATCAGGCGCGTCAGGGCATAGGCCATCTTCTGCGTCAGGTTGCCATTGGCTTTGCCCGGATGGGCGCGGTTCAGATTGCGCATCTCGAAGCCGGGAAGCTTTTCCCGGGAGTCCGGGTGAATATAGCTTGAGGGGTCGGGTTCGCCTTGATGGGTGGGGCGCGTCAGGCGGGTCCCCACGGCGAAGGTGCGCTTGCCGGAAACTGTATCGAAGGCGTATTCACCCGGCCCAAGGTCTTTGGGATCGCGCCAGCTTGCGCCGGATGCATTGGCGCGCGGCACGACGATCAGGCGTCCGCGCTTGACCACCGCCTTCTCGACCAGAATGGACGCCGCGATGACGCCCGCCATTTCCATGTTGTGGGTACCGCCGGCGACGAAGACCGTAGGTCCCGCCGCCTCGCCCTCTAGGACGAAGACTGCCGTATCGCCAGGTGTGCCGGCGAGCGCGGGCAGCCACTCGGATAGTCGGCGCTGGGCCGTGACGCCACGCCCTGGCTTAATTTCCGTCTTGAGCGCACCGGTCGGTGGCTTCTGGTCCGACGACCGGACGCCGGCACAGCCCGCTGTCACGTGCATCAGGGGTAGAGCAATGAGGGATAAAGTGGTACGCCTTCGCATGGTCTTGTAATACTCCTGGACTAAGCTGTGCTGAGGATACTTGCGACACGGGCGTGTGGGCGGCGACTCTTTCCGTGCTCCACATCAATAGCCGAGAACGGCACCATCGCGGCGCGGGTCGGCACCACCGGTGAGGGTGCGGCGCTTAGGGTCGGCGACGATGCCCTGGGCACCGCCGAAGAAAAGGTCGTAGTCCCCCTTCACGCTCGTGGAATAGCCCATTGCCTTGAGTTCCTCGATGGTCTGCAAGGGAATGCGGGCCTCCAGGTGAATACTCTTCTCCGATTCGCGGGTGTAAAAGCGGGGAGACTCTATCGCCTGCTGCACGGTCATCCCGTGATCGACGAGATTGGTAATGAGGATGACCATGGTCGAGATGATCCGGGCTGCTCCGGGCGTACCGAGTGAGGCGAAGGCCTGTCCATCCTTGAGCAGGATCGTCGGCGCGATGGTGGTCCGCATGCGTTTGCCTGGAGCGTATGTATTGGGCCCCTTGCTAGACCAGTTCTGCATTTCATTGTTCAGGATGATGCCGGTACCCGGGGGCACCATGCGCGCGCCCCAGAACCCGGAGATGGTCTGGGTCAGTGCGACCATATTGCCCTTCTGGTCGGCGATCGACATGTGCGTCGTGCTCGGGTGCTCCTTGCTTGGGTCTCCGGCCTTGATTTCGCGGCTCGCCATACCCAGGGGAATGTCCTGGGCGAGAGACTTGGCGTAACCCTTGGAGAGCAACTTTGCCACGGGGACCTTGGCGAATGCAGGGTCCCCGATGTACTCTGCATTGTCGGCGAAGCCCCGCTTGAGGGCCTCGGCAATGAGGTGGAGATTAGCCGTCGAGAGCGGCGCGTTCTTCGCGAGTTCGAAGCTCTCGAGAATGTTGAGGCTTTCGATGACGGTAATGCCACTTACAGGTGGTGGTGCCGAAAGTATTTCAACTCCGCGGTAGGTCCCGCGCACCGGATCGCGCTCAATGGCTTGGTAGGCCGCGAGGTCGGCTTTGCTAATCAAGCCTCCCTTTGCCGCCATGTCGCTGGCGATGGCATCGGCAAGTTCGCCCTTGTAGAAGACGTCGCGACCCCCTGCTGCAATCTTACGCAAACTCTTTGCGAGGTCCGGATTCTTCAGCACCTCGCCCGCTTCCAAGGGCAGTCCTTCTGGCGCAAGGATCTTGGCGAGTGGGGGTTCCTTATTGATGGCGTTGAAGTCGTCAACGATAATTTGTGACAGAGTTGGGCTGACCACGAAGCCGTCTTCGGCGAGCTTGATGGCCGGCGCCATGACCTCTTGCAAACTCTTGCTTCCGTATTTTTCAAGCGCCATGCACAGCCCGGCTACTGTACCCGGCACGGCGACCGAGAGCGGGCCCGACGATGGCCACTTCTGCCCAGTCTTGTCAGCGAGAGGCGCCATAGATCGGTAGTCGATAGCGACGGCCTTACGCTGGTCGGCAAGCCAGATCACCATCATGCCCTCGCCGCCGAGACCGTTAGCGTTGGGTTCGACGACACCGATGGCGAATGCCGTGGCCACCGCTGCGTCTACAGCGTTGCCACCGGCCTTGAGAATCGTCAGGCCCGCTTGGGAGGCGAGTGGGTGGGCTGAGGCGACCATTCCGTTGCGGGCGCTGACCTGGGGAATCCTGGTCGCCGCAGCGGACGCCTCATGTTGCGCAGTAGGGCCGCTTGTACAGCCCAATAGGCTGGCACCAAGGCCGATAACGACTAGGAGCCTAAGGAACATGAAAGAAACCCGGGTCCCATTCGTATGCATAAGACAACTCCTCATAGACATGCATTCATTCAGTGATCCCGGGCCGCTCGTTGTGCCGCAACAGCGAATTGCCGCGGGGATATAAGCGCATCACCCGTAGCCGTTTTCGGTGCTTGGAGGTAATGGCCAATCCCCTTGTCGAGCACTTCTTTGTAGGATGGCATGGCGCCGACGACCAAAGGTCGCTCCGGCATTTCAGTGGCATAAGCATCGAACACGGCTTGCGTTGTACTGAGGTGGCGGGCGACGCGTTTCTTGAGCGGCTCGCCTTCAGGTCCGAAGGGAACAAACAGCCGTCCGAGCTTTTGCGCCGCAAGATACATGTCATCCTTGCCTTCAACGATCAGCGCCTCGTTGGTCACGCCACGCAAACGGCCCTGTGCAGGATTAGTTGATTCGAAGAGCAGGGCCAAGGTATTGGTGGCATCGCCCAATTCGCGGTGCGACAAGCCACGCAGATTCGTCGGCGATGGCTCTACGCCGATGGTGATGTCGTCCATCTCCAGGTTGAGCAGGGCAATTGAAGCGATCTTCATCGCCCTGTCATGCGCGACCATGGCGTTGACTACGGGGTATTCAGGTGAGGCCTCGTGCAGATCGATGGTGATATCGATCTTCTCCTTGCGGATCAGGCTGGTAATGGCAAAGGCGACCTTTTCGGTAAAGGTGCCGTCCGCGCGCCCCGGATAGGCCCGATTGAGGTTGCGCGTTTCTGAACCCGATAACCTTTGTCCCGAGGATGCGTGCACGTAGATGTCCGGATCGGGCCATTGGTCAGCGGGACTGGTTGCGCGAGAACCATAGCGGAACGAACGCGGTCCCGCCGGTGTGTCGATAGCGAACTTGCGCGGAGTGCCTTCCATGTAATCGGTGTGGGTCATCGCCGAGGCATTGGCAGTAGGTATCACATACAGCTTACCGGCGGCGGGTACCGCGTTTTCAATGAACAATACAGCGGACAGATAGCCCGATGGCTCATTGGCATGCGTTCCGCCCAGAATTAGGGCACTTGCCCCGGGCTTGCCCGAGTCGAGCACGTAGACCTGGGTGTCTGCGCCTGTACCGGCGATACCGTCGAAATAGTCTGACAGTTTGCGGACCTCCGTGACGCCCGGGCCTTTGTGGATCAAGTCGGGTTCACGCATGGTGAGGGCGTCGGGAATCACCACGAAAAGGATGGCGACGGCAAAGGCCAGTACCCCCACCGAGGCCACCAAGTTCTTGCTGTCTTTGAGCAGTTCATTCATGGGCTGTTCTCCTGTCACTCATACGATCATCAATGCCCGCATAACGAGCGGGATGAGGACGAGCCCAGCATTGATCTTCAGCGTGAAACTCTTTTGCGTGAACAACTCCATGGTGATAAGCACAATCGCCAGAACAACAATCAGTCGGTAAATCAGGGTCATGGTCATAGTCCCAGGAAGTGCGCAATCGGATTGGCGAAGACGATCATCAGGAGGCCCACAAGGATGGCTGCTATCGAGGGCACAAGGCATAGCCGGGCGATCTTCATGTAGCTGGGTTCGCCGATCATCTTGGCGGTGACCACCGGGGTCAGTGCCACCGGCGGCATGTGGCTCCCCATTGCGCCGATCAGTGAAAGGGCCGCCAGCACGATGATCTGGTTTTGGCCGAGCATAGCCAACGCAAACGGCACGCCGAGCACGCTTGCACCGCCGTAAACCGAGATGCCGCCAAAGATCGGCAAAATCAGGGCGAGGCCAGCCAACATCAGCACATCGGGCAGCGACAGAGCGCCGACCACAATGGCGCCGCGCATTCCGGTAAGTGTCATGACTTCGATCAGCATGCCGACGCCAAAAAGGATACCGATCACTGGCAGAATTTCGTTGACGCCTTCCCGCGCTGCCTTTAATGGGTTGATCCGTTTTCCTGTCCACAGCGCCAGCGCCGAGCCGATCAGGAAGGTCAGCGGCAGCCGCGGGTCCGGGAACCATTGCGGGAAGGCCTTGGGGCCGATCATTAGGATGAAGACGACGAGCAGCGGCAGGTATTGGAGACTCCCTCCTCCACCGCCAGAGGTGCGACTGCGTTCGATGACCTGCGCTAGCTTGTCCTTTTCCACGTAGCGATAACCCAGGTAGATGCTGGTCAAGATAGCGAGCGGGAAGGAAAAAAGCGCCAGCGGTAAGTCAAAGCCAATATAGGGTAGGTCGATACCGCCGCCAATGGTCATGACCAGCACGTTGACCGGCGGCGCGATCATGCCGTAAACCGCCGCACTGGAAATGAAGGCACCGGCAACCAGCAAAGGCAATCCCAATTCGACCAGAATCGGCGCGACAATGGCTCCGGTGCCTAGCACCGAGGCGGTGCAGGATCCGGTGATCATTCCCGGAAACATCACGACGATGGTCAGCGCGACCAGCAGTCCGAGCGGCGAACGCCCGAAGGCGATGATGATGACGCGGGTCAATTCCGCCAGCATGCCATTGGCCTCGATGATCTTCATGAAGACCATTGCGGCGATCAGCACTATCCCCACGTCGAGGTAGCCGAACATGCCTTCGACCAGCTTGTCAATATGTGGCCCACCGTCGCCAGCGAGCAGAACGACGAGCATGGACGTCGCCGCCAGGCTCAGCGAGACAGGCCACTTGGCGACAACGACAAGGACGACGAGCGATATCGCCATCAGAAGGACAAATAGCAGTCCAGTGGTCATGGGAAGAGTCCGGGTTTCGGGAGGGGAAAAACTGGGATTCGGTTGGCCTGCGCAGGAAGTGGGCTTGACGTCAGCGTGAGCGGTGAGGTCAATCCGTCACGCCGTGGCGTTCATTGCTGCGGCCTATTTGAACGCTTTGCCGAGCGGATCCCCAAGCTTGGATATCTTCTCGACGGTATCGAGCGTGACCTTGCCGCCGGTCAGCTTGTTGAACAAGCCGTCGTCGTTGGCTTCGCCGACCACAATGACGTAGTCGCAGGCGGGCACTGCATCAGTCAGGAACTTGTCGGACATTTCGCCGCGCCGACTTTTGCCGCCGATGTGCAAGCCGATGATCTTCATACCCTGCTTCTTGGCTTCTGCAATCAGTAAATTGGTTCTGTCGATTTCGCCCTGTGCTGAGATACCGGCGGCGCCGAGCCCCTTGGAACTAGCGCCAAGCACCAGCAGTACGGTTTTGGCACCTGTGCCGGCCAATGCCGGCGCGGCAATCTTGGCATCCATTTTGTAGGGCAGTTTGGCGCGTTCGAGCAGGACTTTGACCATCTCGATGTCGGCGCTTTGGCCCGAGGACGTCAGTAGCGCAGGCTTATCAGCGATCGGTGCCTTGAGGTTGAGGGTTTGTGCGCCCGCGGACGCGGCTGCGAATAACAGCGTGCAAAAGGCAATGGACAAGTGGTTCATGCTAAATCTCCTTTGATGTAGAACTTTTCTGATTGGAACTTTCCTGCCCTGACACGGGTCTGACCCGAAGTGCAGGGTCGCGCGCTGCCGAGGCGGGCAAATCGTGCCAGGATCAGTAGGCCGCAACGTACCCATCGCGACGAGGATCGGCGCCGCCAAACAGGATCTTCCTGTTACGGTCCAACAGCGCTGCATGCACGCCACCGAAGAACGGATCCCAATCGCTTTTCAGTGTGATCTTGTGCCCCATCGCTTCCAGCGCGTTTTTGGTGTTGATCGACACACGGCCTTCGAGGTTGTAGTCCCCCGAATGCATGCGGAAAAAGCGCGGTGCCATGACGGCCTGCTGAATGGACATCTTGTGATCGATGACGTTCGAAATGACCTCGGCGACTGCGCCCAGAATACGGGTTGACCCCGGCGAACCAACGGTCATAAACGGCTTGCCTTCTGGGTCCAAGACCAGGGTCGGGCTCATCGACGACAAGGGGCGCTTACCGGGCTCGATCGAGTTGACCGAGCCGGGCTTGGGCACGAAGTCGTCCATTTCATTGTTCATGATGAAGCCGGCGTCCGGAACCATCACGCCCGAGCCGAAGAAGTGATTGATCGTCTTGGTGATGGCGACCATATTGCCCTGCTTGTCCATAACCGACAGGCTCGTGGTCGAACCGGATTCGTAGCGCGAAGGGTCGCCCGCCATGACGCTAGGCATCGGTTTCTTCATATCGATATTGGCGGCCAGTTCTCTTGCATAGGCTTTGCTGGTAAGCCCTTGAAGAGGCACTTTTACGAAGTCCGTATCGGCCGTGTACTTGGCGCGATCGGCGAAGGCCATCTTCATGGTCTCGCTCCATACGTGCAGCGCCGCCGGCGTGCCGTCGCCGAGCTTAGCCATGTCGAAATTTTCGAGAATATTGAGCATCTGAATGACATGGATGCCCCCAGAGCTTGCAGGAGGCGTCGAGATGATGTTGTAACCGCGATAAGTTCCGGTGACCGGTTGGCGAATCTTGATCTGGTAGTTCGCCAAGTCTTCCTCGGTGAGGACCCCACCTGCATCGCGGACAGCAGATACGATTCTCTTAGCCAAGTCACCCCTGTAGAAACCATCCTTGCCCTTCCTAGCAATCATTTCCAGGGTGGCGCCGAGGTCCGGGTTCTTGACCTTGTCACCGACTTCGAGTGGCAAGCCGTCGTTGGTGTAGAGCTTGGCGGTGGCTGGGAACTTGTTGATCTTGCCCAGTTCGTCATTGATGATCTTGGACAGATTGGCCGTGACCGGAAAGCCTTTGTGTGCCCAGTCTATGGCCGGTTGCATCACTTGGGCACGGGTCAGCTTCTTCGAGCCAAAGGTGTCAAGCGCATAAAGCAGCCCTGCGACGTCGCCAGGGACTGCGCAGGCGAGACCGCCGACCACGTTGGCCACGTTAGTCACCTTGCCGTTGTCCCCGATCGGGTACATGTCGGCCTTGGCAGCGGCTGGCGCGGACTCCCGGAAGTCGATAACGACAGCATCCTTCATGTGGGCCAGCTTGACAATCACGAAACCGCCGCCGCCGATCCCCGAGGCGTTGGGTTCTAGTACGCCGAGCGCGAAAGCTGTGGCAACTGCTGCATCGATGGCGTTGCCGCCCCTGCGCAGGATGTCGATGCCGACTTTGGATGCTTCTGGCTTGGCCGAGGCGACGATGCCTAGCTTCCCCTGCGCGTCGCGACCGTAAAGATCAACCGGCGTCTGCGCGCAGGCTATCCCGACTGCCGCCAAGAGAGAAAACACGGTGAAAAATAGGCGCTTCAAATAACCCCCTGGAAGAATGCACATGGACATGCCGAATCTAGCGGCGGAGCTTAGCAGCGTCGTGAAAAACAAAAAAAATATAAAAGAAAAAAATGGCGCCGTCCGCCGGAGAGTCTTTTCAGCCCCGGCCTCTTGATCCAGAATGGAAGCTGACCGAGCGGGGACCTGCGTCGCCCGATCCCATCTCATCAACACAATTAAAGCCATGAATACGATTCGTCACGCAACGCTCACCCTCCTAGCGTCCACGGCTCTTTCTGCGTTCCATGGCCTGGCGCAAGCCCAGACGCCGACGCCACCGGGCAGTCCGTCGCAGCCCGAGCTCCCGGCGGCATCGGGCGGTACTGCGGTGCAACAAATTCAGGCGGTGACGGTTACTGGTTCGCGGATTGCCCGGCTCCAGGAAGCGCTTCCAGTTTCTGTCGTCGACGCTTCCCAGATCGAAGCTGTCGGCAGCGTGTCAGGGGACGATCTGTTCCGGTCGCTGCCGCAGGCTGGGGATGTGAACTTCCAAGAAGCCCGCACGGCGGGCAATTTGAACGATGCGCGCGGCGACAATGCTTCGATCAATCTGCGTGGTGTTGGCACTGGTAATACGCTAGTGCTGGTCAATGGCCGACGTCTGATCTTGACACCGGGAACGCAGACAGAGAACTTTGTTCCTGTGCAAACCGCCAACACGAATTCGCTTCCGATTGGGGCGGTCAATAGAGTGGAGGTGCTTCGCGACGGCGCCGCCGCACTATACGGCTCGGATGCGGTAGCCGGTGTCGTCAACGTGCTTACGGACGCCGACTTCAAGGGTGTCAAGCTGCAAGCCCGTAAAGGCCAAGCCAATGGCACGGACGAATCCAACCTTTCCATCAAGGCCGGCATGGATACCAGCGACGGCGGCAATGTGCAGATGTTTATCAGTTCCACCAAGCGCTCCGCCTTGCTGGCCCGCGACCGCACTTTCTCTGCCAGCGAGAACAAAGTGCCGTTATTGGCGGGTACTGACTGGGCGGCTGACACCAGTTTCGATAGTCGCTCGACCAGTTCGCCCTGGGGCAACTTCACGGCGGTGACCCCAGCGGGGGCGACGGTACTGGTGCGTCAGGGCACGACAGCCCTGACAACGACGGGCGTCTTCCACGTAGAACCCACTAGCAACACCACCGCGGGTTGCTCGAGTACTCTCTACAGTAGCGGCACGCTGTGCTTGCGCACAGGCGGACTCACAAGCTCTACCGACCCGGCCCAGCGCGCCCTGCGCTACGACGAGAATCCCGATCGTTCGATTCGTGGCGGGCTCGACCGACTCAATGCTTTCACGAGTTTCCGTCAGCCTTTGGGTGATAACGAGCTGTTCGGCGAGGCCAGTGTGTATCAGGCCAAGCTCGAGGGTATGCGTGAGCAGTCGGCGCCGATCTCGAGCGCGGTGATTACGATTCCGGCTTCCAACTACTGGAACCCGTTTGGGCCGAGTACCAGCCCCAATCGCCTGGCCAACCTGACCGGCGTGCCCAATGAAGGCCTGCCGATCCGGATCACCAACTACCGCCCAGTCGATACCGACCCCCGCACCTTTACGGTCTCGGACACCATGGGTCGCGGGCTGTTGGGCATGCGCGGAGATATCGGTAAGTTCGCGTGGGAAAGCGCCCTGTCCTACGCCAGCGCCCGCACCGATGACAACACCCACAACGCCATTAGCAACACCTTGTTTCAGAAACAGCTGGGGCTCAATACCGTCAATGCCTACAACCCTTTCAATGGCGGGACGCAAGGCAACTACTCTATCGGGGACGGCACGCCCAACCCGTTTTCTGCGATCTCACCCTTCCTCGTGGATGTGCACCGCATCAGCACCACCAGCCTGACCACCTGGGATGGCCGCTTCACTACGCCGGAGATCTTCCGCCTGGAAAGCGGTAGTGTTGGCTTGGCTGCAGGTGTCGAATGGCGCCGGGAAACCTACCAAGATGACCGTGACAGTCGCCTGGACGGCACCATCAAATACACCGATTCGGTCACCGGTCGCGCCTACGACACCGACATCATGGGTGCCAGCGCATCGCCCGACGTCAGCGCCAGCCGTTCAGTAGTCGGCGCCTACTGGGAACTTGCCGTGCCCCTGGTGAACCCTGAAATGGGCATCCCGGCCATACGCGCGTTCGATCTGCAGATCGCCGCTAGAGCCGAAAACTATTCCGACTTCGGCGGCGTTACCAAGCCCAAGGTGGCTGCACTATGGGAAGTAATGAGCGGCGTTCGCATGCGCGGTTCGTGGTCGGAGAGCTTCCGCGCACCCAATTTGCCGCAGTTCTACAGCGACGGTACATCGGTCTCGAATACGCGTACGGATTGGGCGTCCTGCCGCTTGAACGCAAGCACCTGCTCGGGAGCGTCAACCCTAGAAGTACGCGCTGGCAACAATGGATTGCAACCGGAGAATTCGGAGACCAATTCGGTCGGCGTGGCCCTGCAACCCTACAAGTGGCTGGGTGCGACTTTCGACTCTTGGAAAATCAAGTCGACAGGCGTGATCGGCATCCTCGGCGGCCAGAACCAGCTGATCTATGACTACTACCTGCGCCTTGCCGGCAGCTCCAACCCGAACGTGGTGCGGCTGGCCCCGGTTGGAACCCAAACCGTTGGAGCCTTAGATCGCGTCAACGACAATTACTTTAATTTGGGTCCGCGCACCATCGAGGGCTGGGATGCGTCCCTCGCGATGGACAGTGGCAGCACCGAACACGGGCGCTTCCGCCTGAACGCGAGTGTGGCCAAGCTGGACAAGTTCTACCAGTCACCGTCGGACATACAGCAGAAGCTGATGGACGCCAATGCTGCTGGCAAGCTCGGTACCGGCGTAACCATAACCCAAGCCGGTGACCTGGTCGGGCAAGATGCGAACCCGCGCTGGCGTTGGGGAGCCAACCTGACCTGGGACAAGGGCTCAGTGACCATGGGCGTTAGCATGAACACCGTCGGCTCCTACTTCGATACTGGCGCGGCCCTGGTTAACGGCAATCCCTACGAAGTGCCGAGCTGGACGACGACCAACGCATTTGCCCAGTTGCGCAGCCCCAAGGATGGCAGCTGGCTCAGCGAAGCCGAATTCCGCATCGGTGCGCGCAATCTGTTCGACAAGGCACCCCCAGTCACGACCGCAAACTATGGCTTTAACGGTGCCTTGCATGATGCGATTGGCCGCTTTGTGTACGTCCAAATCTCGCGCGCCCTATAATTTTTTGACGCGCCCAAATAACCGGCTTATGGCTCAATAAAATCCGGCGGCAGAAAAGGCGAGGCGCTACAGCCAGGATGGTCAAAAAAATCTGAGGCCGTACAACGGGAGGCCGCGAACATGAATGGCGCTGTGGCGCAGCGCCCTGCCCTGTTTTCAGGAAGTACATGGTCGCGAAGCTGCCAATGGCTGCTAGTGCGTTGCAGGGAATTGTTAAGTCGCGGCATCGGCGCAATAATGCATTGAGCGGCCCGCAAGACTGGGTGTGTGACGCGGTGCTGGTGGTGGTACTGGCGTAAATCAAGGATCTGACAGGGGTAGGCGTTATTGGTTGCTATATTGGCGCCACTCATATCCGTAGAGTCCTTCTATGGCGACTGAGCAATAAGGCTGGGAGTGCTCGTTGAA
>CANKNK010000006.1 GCA_947483455.1 Comamonadaceae bacterium
GCTGGCATCAAAATTCTCACCGGCATTGACCGCTTTGCGGCCCTGGTAGTTGGTCAGCAGCGCCGCTACATCGACCGGTTCGGGTATCACGCTGCGCTCTGGCGCGGCGGTGGGGATGAATTGACCGAAGGTCCGGTTGCTTTCTTTGAAATAGTTTTCGGCGACTGCTTGCACCTGTTGCACGGTTAGCGCCTCCAAACGGTCTCGTTCTAAAAAGAACAGACGCCAGTCGCCGCGGGCAACGCCTTCGGACAACTGCATCGCCAGGCGCTGTGGGTCGTTCATCGTGTCATCAAAGCCGACCATCAAACTCGTTTTTGCGCGTTGCAACTCCGCCTCGCTGACCGGCCGGGCCTTCATGTTTTCAAGCGTAGCTTGCAGGCCGCTTCGCAAGTCAGAAATAGATTGCTCTTTCCCCAATTCGGCCATGAACAAGATATAGCCTGGCTCCGTCAGTGAAAAATACCAGGGCGCTATGGACACCGCTTTGTTTTTCTCCACCAATTCTTTGTGCAGGCGCCCATTGGGCGTGTCTGCCAATATATCGGACAGTGCCTCCATCGCCACCGCATCAGGGTGGCTGGCCGCTGCGGTGTGGTACAGCACCGCGGCCAGTTGCGTATCACCCACACGTTTAACGCTGACTTCGCGTGCGCCTTGCTGTACCGGGTCGCGGGTATAAGTGATCGGAAGCCTGCGCGTTGGTTTGGGTAGGACGCCGAAGTTGCGCTCTACCAGGGCCAGGGTTTTAGCCACGTCGAGCTTTCCGGTAATGATGAGCACCGCATTGTCCGGCTGGTAATACTGCCGGTAAAAGGCTTGCAGGTTTTCAATACGGACGTTTTCCACATCGGTGCGCGTACCTATGGTGGACTTGCCATAGTTGTGCCAGTCATAAGCAGTAGCAGCCATATATTGCCAAAGCGTACGCCGGGGATTGTTCTCACCCATTTCCAATTCATTGCGCACCACCGAAAACTCGGTTTCCAGGTCTTTGCGCGCAATATGGCTGTTGACCATGCGATCGGCTTCCATCTCCAGCACCCACTGCAAATTGTCGTCGTTGGCGGCAAAGGTTTCGAAGTAATTGGTGCGGTCGTAGGAGGTAGTGCCGTTAAAGCGCATGCCGCGTTTGCCCAGCTCTTGCATGATGTTGCCGCGCGCAGGCGTGCCCTTAAATACCAGGTGCTCCAGCAAATGTGCCATGCCCGTTTCGCCATAGTTTTCATGCCGGCTGCCCACCAGGTAGGTGATGTTCACCGTGGTCGTCGGCTTGCTCGCGTCGGGTGCCAGCAGTACCCGCAACCCATTGGCCAGACGGTATTCGCTGATGCCTTCGACCTGGGTAAACAAAACGCTGGCCGTATTGGCCCTAACCCCAAAGGGTAAAAGAAACACAGTTGCCGCAATGACCAAGGTCAGAGTAAGGGCATTGCTGGGAAGACGCATAGAAATTCCTTGTTGGGCTGGGGCGCTCGGGCTGGGAATCGGGAATTTTGTCATATATCTAGACGTGCCCCCCTGGCCTGAGGCGCCATCCGATAGAGCTGGCTAGCGGCGCAGGCTACTGCCCTAGAATCCCTCGCACTCTGTATCCGCCGTGCCCCGCCTAGCGCCGGTCCGGTACCCCCAACCACCGATAGCTTGCGTTTTGCGCTTTGAGCTAGCCCCCCGTTTATGCAAAGAATCATCCAAATTTTGTGCCTCGCTCTTGCCTTGGCGTCCTGTAAGAAGCCGCCGGACACGAACGCAGCAGTCAGCGTCCCTGCGGTGCCTCTGGTGGTAGCGCCTGAGGATATTTTGACTGTCTCCGACGGTGCGGCTGGGGATGGCCCGGTAATCTCGGGCACGCTCGCTGCCGAGCGCAAGGCCGATCTGCGCGCCGAGGCTTCGGCGGTAGTGCTTGAGGTGCTCAAAGACAACGGCGATCTGGTGCGCCGTGGTGATTTGCTGGTTCGCCTCGACGAAACGGCCATCCGCGACAACCTCAATGCAGCCGAGGATAGTGCGCGTAATGCAGGTTTTCAGTTGGAGCAGGCTAAGCGCAACCTGGAGCGCTTGAAGACCTTGCGTGCCAGTGGCATGGCTACCTTGCAGTCTATTGACGATGCCGAAATCCGTGCCAATTCCGCGCAGAATGAAGTTTCAGCTGCCAGTTCCAGGGTGGCCCAGGCCCGCCAGCAGCTGCAGCGTACGCAGGTCCGTGCACCATTTGATGGTGTCATCGGCGAGCGCAAGGCATCTCCCGGCGATACCGCGTCCATTGGCAAAGAACTACTCAAGGTAATAGACCCCGCTAGCCTGCGTTTCGTCGGACGTGTCTCGGCTGATAAGGCAGGGCAGGTGCAATTGGGCCAAAGCGTCAGGTTTCGTGTAAATGGCTACGGCGACGAAAGCTTTGAGGGCAAGGTAACCCGCATCGATCCCAACGCCAATGAGGCTACGCGCCAAATAGAAGTGCTAGTTGCCTTTACCGGGCCGGCGCGGCCACGCGTGGCCGGACTGTATGCCGAAGGTCAAATCAGCAGCGGCGCAAAAGCCCAAACGGTTCCTGTAGTGGACGAATCGGCGGTGCAGCGGGCGGACGACACCAGCTTTGTCTGGCGGGTGGATGCCAGCGCTGTGCACAAAGTGGCCGTCACCCTGGGTGCCCGTGATGTGCGCAGCGGCCGGTATGCAGTGCAGGCCGGTGTGCAAACCGGTGATCGCCTGTTGCGCAATCCGGGCAGCAGTTTGAAAGATGGCCAAGCGATCAGTCTGGTGGCGGCACCTGCGCCGGCCAAGCCTAGTGCTGCGGCATCGGGGCCCTGAACATGTTTTTATCGGACTTCAGCATTCGCCGCCCGATTGCCACGGTGGTGCTCATCGTGGGGGTGATGGCCTTGGGCCTGATGGCGCTCAATAAATTGCGTGTCAACCAGTTCCCTGACATCGAAAACCCCGGTCTCTTTATTTCTATCGCCTACCCGGGCGCCTCGCCCGACACGGTGGAGCGTGAAATTGTCAACCGTTTAGAAAAATCACTGCAAAGCGTGGCGGGTGCACAAAAAGTCGGCTCCACGAGCGCCGAAGGCAACGCCCGCTTTGATATGCAGTTCGCGTTTGGCAAAAACATGATCGAAGCGGGGGACGAGGTGCGGGGGGTGATTGCCTCGGTGCGCTACAAGCTGCCCATCGAAATGCGCGAGCCGGTGATCCGCCGCTACGACCCCTCTGCCCAGCCCATTATCAATCTGGCCTTGTCCAGCAGCAGCCAAAGCCACGCACAAATTTCGCGCTTGGCCGAGGACGTACTGGCCGACAAGTTCCGCGCTTTGCCCGGTGTGGCCACGGTCAATGTTTCTGGCTCGCTCAAGCGAGAGCTCTCGGTGCTGCTGCGTTCTGCCAAGCTGCGCGAATACAACGTGTCCGTAGCGGAGGTGGTGAATGCCATCCGCGCCCAAAATGCGAATGCACCTGTGGGCAAACTGCGCGGCCCCTACGAAAACGAGAGTATCCGCCTAGTAGGTCGCATCGCCGAACCGCAAGACTTTACGCAAATTGTTGTCAAGCGCATGGGTGCCCAACTGGTACGTTTAGGCCAATTGGGTACGGTACAAGACGGGTTTGCCGATTTGGACGGCATCAGTACCCGCAGTGGCAAACCCAATGTGGGCATTTTCGTGACCCGTTCGCGTGATGCCAGCACGGTGTCGGTCGCCAAGGCCGTGCGCGAGGCGACCAAAGAGTTCAACGCCCAACTGGCCAAGGACAGCCCCGGCACGGTGCTCGAAATCACCCGCGACGGCGGCAAAGACGCGCAAAACAGTCTCAACAACGTGATCGACTCGCTGGTGCTGGGAGCGGGCTTGACTATCGTCGTGGTTTACGCTTTTCTGAACTCCTGGCGCTCCACGCTGATTACCGGCTTGAGCCTTCCTACCTCGGTCATCGCCGCGTTTATTGGCGTTTGGTTGTGCGGTTTTACGCTCAATTTCATGTCGCTTCTGGGCTTGTCGCTGGCTATCGGTGTGCTGATTGACGATGCCATCGTGGTGCGCGAAAACATCGTGCGCCACATGCAGCGCGGCTCCGACAGGCGTACAGCCGCTTTGGAAGGTACGGCCGAAATTGGGCTGGCGGTGACGGCTACGACCATGTCCATCATGGCGGTTTTTTTGCCGGTGGCTTTCATGCCCGGCGGGGCGGGTGAATGGTTTCGGCCCTTCGCCTTGACGGTGGCCTGTTCGGTCATGGTCAGTCTGGTGATCTCCTTCACTTTGGACCCCATGCTTTCTGCCTATTGGGGCGATCCGCCCGACCACCATGCCGCTCCTAAAGGCCCAGTGGGGCGCAAGCTGCAAGTCTTCAATGACTGGTTTGACCGGCAGGCCGATCGTTACGCCGGTGTGATTGCCTGGGCTTTGCACCACCGGCGCGCCATGGGGCTGATTGCCCTGAGTTCATTGATTGCCGCCATTGCGCTGCATATGCGCTTTGGTGGCTCGGCCTTTTTGCCTGCAGCCGATTCGGGCAACCTGATGATTGATGTGCGCACGCCCGCTTCCTCCTCACTCGAGTACGCGCGCCTCAAAATGGAACGGGCCGCCGAAATTGCCCGCACGCTGCCCGAGACGCGCGAGACCAATAGCAATATTAGCCCCAACGGCGGTCGCATTTATGTGGACCTCGGTCCGCGCAAAGACCGCCGCCGTAGCGCCAAAGAAGTGGCTGTAGAACTGCGCGAGAAAATCCGACCGCTCATTGGCGCGGAATTCACTGTTTTTGACGACCTGGGCAATGGCGCGCGCAAACCGGTGCAAATCGAGTTCACGGGCCCGGACTCTCGCCGATTACTGGAGATCACCAACCGCTTTATGGAAAAACTGCGCCAAGTGCCTGGCGCGGTGGATGTGGGTCTGTCCGAGCAAGACCCCAGCAAAGAACTGCGTATCGAACTCAATCGCGGGCTGGCCAATTCCATGGGGATTTCTGCCAACGATGCTGCCCAAGCCCTGCGCGTTGCGTTTGCGGGCGTGGAGGTGGGCGACTGGGTGGACCCCACGGGCGAGACGCGTGATGTGGCCGTGCGCCTGCATCCCAGCGACCGACTATCGCGTGAAAACATCGAGCGTTTGCCCATTGCGGTCGCCGGCACCGGCGAGCTGGTGCCATTGGAGCAAATCGCCAGTATCACCATGGGTAAAGCACCTTCTACGATCTCGCACAGTGAAGGTAAGCGGGTGGTGACGGTGGCGGCCAACGTGCAGGGCCGCTCTAACGGCGAAGTGACCGCGGATGCGCTCAAGCTAGCCCAGGCCATAGACTACCCCCCCGGCTACGGCTTGCAACTGGCGGGTGCGGGCCAAGACCAAAAAGAGCTGTTCACCGAAATGTTGATCGCCCTCGTCAGTGGCATCGGCCTGATGTACCTGATTTTGGTGATCCAATTTAGCTCCTTCATAGCGCCCTTGGGCGTGATGTTGTCTTTGCCCTTGTCGCTCATTGGCGTCGTCATTGCCTTGTTGCTCACTGGCGGCACGCTCAATCTCATGAGCTTTATCGGCATCATCATGCTCATGGGCCTGGTGGCCAAGAACGCGATTTTGTTGCTGGATGCGGCGCGCAAAGAGGAGGCTGGCGGCGTCAATCGTGAGGAAGCTTTGATGCACGCGGGCCGGGTACGTTTGCGTCCGATTTTGATGACCACGTTTGCGCTAATCGCGGGCATGATGCCGGTGGCGTTGGGGCTGGGTGAGGGCGGTGAGTTTTACCAGCCACTGGCCGTATCTATCATCGGTGGAACGATTACTTCTACGCTTCTGACTTTGCTCGTGGTGCCGAGTTTTTACGACAGCATAGAAAGTGCTAGCGAACGTATGCGGGCCAAGATCCGGGCGCGTAGTGCGCGGTACCACGCGGGCTTGTCTGTGGTAGTGACCATGCTGGAGGCACTGGCTACTTTGCTGCTGCTGCGCTTTATGTGGCGTAGTGTGCTGGCAGTATCTGCCCACTTGCGCCGACGATCCACAGTCTGAGCGCATTGCTTAAGTTTTCCAGCGCGATAGCAACGTAAATTTCGAAGCCCGAACTTGCCATGCTGACCTCCACCCTAGCTTGCAATCGCGCTGTTTTTTGGTCTTGGCTTGCGTTGCTGCTCTTGGCTTTGCCTTCCCTTAGTTGCGCGTCAGAGGTGCCGGTACCCGACCCGACCATCGCCTGCCGCGTTACAGGCGTCAAAACCGAGGCGCGCTGCGGGCACATAGTGCGCCCGCTCGATCCGGCGCGTGCAGGCGGGCCACAAATCCGTGTGCACTTTGTGGTGCTGCGCTCAGTATCGCGCAACCGAAAGCCGGACCCGGTCTTTATGCTCGCGGGCGGCCCTGGCCAAAGTGCGATCAGCCTGGCCGCAGCCGTGCTTCCCTGGTTCGAACGTTTGCTGCTGCAACGCGATCTGGTGCTGGTGGACCAGCGCGGCACCGGCCAGTCCGCGCCCCTGATGTGTCCGTCGGCGCCCATGCTGCCCTTTTCCTCGGCGAACGCGCAAGCCCAGGAGCTGGCCCAGTGCCGCACCGCGCTGGAGCGTCTGCCCTATATCGCAGCGCCTGCCGACCTGGGCTTGTTCACTACCACCCTTGCCATGCAAGATTTGGACGCGGTGCGCCAAGCGCTGGGGGTACAGCAGATCAATTTGGTGGGCGCTTCTTACGGGACACGCGCTGCCTTGGAATACATGCGCCAGTTTGGCGCCCATGTGCGACGCAGCGTACTAGACGGCGTGGCCCCTCCTGACATGGTGTTACCCACCACCATAGGCCCAGATAGTCAGACGGCTCTCGATGCCCTATGGGCCAGTTGCGGGGCGCAAAGTCATTGTCAAAAAGCCTTCCCTACACTGTCAGCCGACTGGCAGGTGCTTTGGAAAAACTTGCCCAAGGGCGTGACGCTGGCGCACCCCATGACCGGCCAAGCGACCACGGTGAGCGTAACGCCTGAAGCGGTCATGGGTGCCGTGCGCGGCGCGCTGTACACGCCGGCTTTGGCGGCCGCATTACCCCAGGCCGTCCACGACGCAGCGCGCGGGCATTTTGAAGGCCTCGCCGGGCTGGAGAGCGCCGTGCAAAACGGAGCGCCGCACATGCGCCTTGCCATGGGCATGCACCTGGGTGTGGTCTGCGCCGAAGACTACCCCCGCATGCCGGCGGCGGCAAGCCCCAGCGCACCCAATACCGACCCACAAGCACACTATCGAGCAGCTTGCCGTGACTGGCCACAAGGCGCCGTGCCGGCAGCCTTCTACCAAATCCCGGCAACGCAACACGCCAGCTTGTTGCTAAGTGGCGGGCTCGATCCGGTCACACCACCGCGCCATGCACAGCGGGTACAGCAGGCACTTGGGCCTTTGGCGCGCCATGTCGTCGTGCCCCAGGCGGGGCATGGCGTCTTGTCCCAGGCCTGCATGCACAAAGTGTTGACGGCCTTTATCCAAGCAGCCGACAACGCCAAAGCACTGGCCATTGATGCCAGTTGCGCCCAATCGATCCCGCGGCCGCTGGCTTTTGTGCGCCCCGTCGAACCTAGCTCTGGTAGCGCACCATGATCCTGATTGACCACGTCGCCAAGCGTTTTGCGGCGCCCGCTGCGGGCGCGGGTTGGCAGCGCAAAGGCTGGCGGATTGCGCGCACACCACAGGTCTGGGTGCAGGCGGTTAGCGACATCAGTCTGAACGCCCCCAATGGCCAGATTACAGGTTTGCTCGGCCCCAATGGCGCAGGTAAGACCAGCACCTTGCGCATGTTGGCCGGTTTGCTCAGCCCTGACAGCGGGCGCTTGGAGGTCGATGGCCTGTCGGTTACCCAGCAGCGCGCCAAGGCGCAGGCACGCATGGGTATCCTGGCCGATGCGCGTGGCCTGTACCCGCGCCTGACCGCACGGGAAAACATGGTGTATTTCGGTCGACTGCAAGGACTGTCGGACCTGGCCGCCCAGTCCCGCGCCGAGCAACTGGCCGATCTGCTGGACTTACGTGCTTTGCTGGACCGCCCCACCGAGGGGTTCAGCCAAGGCGAGCGCGTCAAAACCGCATTGGCCCGCGCGCTGGTGCACGACCCGGACAACATCATTCTTGATGAGCCTACCAATGGGCTGGATGTGCTGGCTACCCGAGCGCTGCGCGAGACACTTCGATTTTTATGCTCGCCAGCGGGCGGGAGCAAATGCATTGTGTTTTCCACCCACATCATGCAAGAGGTCGAGCGCTTGTGTGATCAGGTGGTCGTGGTGGCCCGGGGGCGCAACGTAGCGCACGGCAGTGTTGCCGATTTGCTGGCGCAGACGGGGCAAACGGATTTTGAAGATGCCTTTGTGAAGCTGGCTTTCACGGCAGAACCTGAGCGCGCTGTATGACCCGTTCTCCCCGGATCCTCGCGCTGGGCCAATGGGTCGCGGTTTTTCTCAAAGAGGCCAAAGACGCATGGCGCGATCGGCGCACCCTGCGCATGGTGCTATTGCTCAGCGTGGTGCAAGGGCCTCTGGTCTTGTTGTTGGTCTCCACTTTGGCGAGTGACAAAGAGAGTCGCATCGATAAGCGCGAAATCTACGTGCAGGGTATGCAGTACGCACCGGACTTACAAAACTTCATGGAGCGCCAGGCCTACGCCATCAAGGCCCCGCCCGCCGATGCGATGGACAAGCTCGCCACCGGACAGTTAGAAGACGCCATCATCGTGGTGCCGCCGGATTTCGAGCAGCAATTGCAGACCCTGCAGATGCCTTCCATCGCAATCTATGCCAATAGCAGCAGCCGTGGTTCCAGCACCTCGCGCGATCTAGCACGCAAGCTTTTGCAGGCTTATGTCCAGGAGCGCGTCGCCTTGACGCTGGTCATGCGCGGCGTTGGTGTAGCCAGTCTCAAGCCGCTAGAGGTGCAAGAGCATGACATGGCCGATGCCAGTGCGCGCGCCGCACAGCTAACCGGCTCCTTGATCCCGTTGTACGTACTGATTGCGGTGCTCACCGGTGCCATGGGCGCGGCTATGGACAGCACGGCCGGCGAGCGCGAGCGCAGCTCGCTGGAACCATTGATGATGAACCCTGTCTCCCCCTGGGCGCTTGCGCTGGGCAAGTGGGGCGCAGTTGCCCTGCTGGCCGCCCTGATTGCCTTGCTCACGAGTCTAAGTTTTATTCCGGCCCAGTTTCTGATCCGCAGCGATGCCTTGCAGGCATTGTTTCGTTTCGGCCTGTCCGATGCCCTGCATTTTGGTCTCATATGCCTGCCCTTTGCGGGCGCCGTATCCGCAGTACTCATGGCTACGTCGGTACGCGGCAAGAGTATCAAAGAAGCCCAGGCTGGCAATTCGCTGGTGCTCATGACGTTTATGCTTTTGCCCTTGGTGTCTTTGCTCAACGATGCTGCCGAGCCCGATTGGTACTACCTGGTGCCCTCCTTGGCCCAACAAACTTTGATGCTGCATGTCTTGCGGGCCGAGCCCATAGCGCTTTGGCAGTGGCTGCTACCCTGTGCGGTAGGCTTGGTGGTGGCTGTGGCCGCCTTGGCTTACGTGGGGCGGGCCTTGCGCAGCAATGCAGTGCACTGACTGTGCAGGGGGACAGAGCGGTCTTTTTTGCAGTCCATTCCCGTTTTTCTGCAGTTGGTCGCTTAGGCCTTGGCCTACAAGGCCAGAATGCGCACAATGGGCCTCGTATTTGATGAAAAAGGGCTTTTCCTATGCTTGAACTGAGTCAACTTTCGCATCGCTATGCCAACGGCACCCAGGCGCTTGATGGTGTCGATTTACACATCCCCAAGGGCATGTTCGGTCTGCTTGGCCCCAATGGCGCTGGCAAATCCACCCTGATGCGCTGTATTGCCAGCTTGCAGACACCCAGTGAGGGCAGCATCCGATTTGGTGACATCGACGTGGTGCGCGAGCCCGAAAAACTGCGCCAAGTTCTGGGCTATCTGCCGCAGGACTTTGGGGTATATCCGCGCATCAGTGCCTATGATTTGCTAGACCACTTGGCCGTACTCAAAGGCATCACAGGGCGCGGTGCACGTAAAGACACGGTCGAAAGCCTGTTGGCGAAAGTGAATTTATGGGATGTGCGTAAAAAGGCCGTGGCCGGATTTTCGGGCGGTATGCGCCAGCGTTTTGGTATTGCCCAGGCCTTGATTGGCAACCCCAAGCTCATTATTGTGGATGAGCCCACCGCAGGCCTGGATCCGGAGGAGCGCAACCGGTTTAACAATTTACTGGTAGAAATTGGCGAGCAAGTGGTGGTGATTTTGTCGACCCATATCGTTGACGATGTCTCTGATCTGTGTCCCCAAATGGCCATCATCGTAGGCGGGCGGGTACTTTTGCAAGGCGCGCCCGAAGCCCTGGTGCAAAGTTTGCAGGGTCGGGTTTGGCGCCGCGACATCGCAACCGGTGCCTTGGAGGAGTTTCGCCAGCACCATTCGGTCATTGCCAACCGGCTGCGTGCAGGCCAAACCGTCATCCATGTGCTGGCCGACAGTGCCCCCGATGCGCAATTCACGCCAGTGACGGGTTCCTTGGAAGACCTGTATTTTTCCATTGTGGTGGGAGCCCGGCAGGCCGCTGGCGCCGCCTCCCCTGCTGCGGCCCAAGCCTGAGCCCGCCATGTGGAGCGCTATCGCAATTTTTGAAGCCCGCTACCAGCTGCGCTCGCCGCTGTTTGTAGTGGCTTTCGCCTTGTTTTTCCTGCTGGCATTTGGCAGTGTCACCTCTGAAAACATCCGCATCGGTGCGGGCGGCAATGTGCATGTCAATGCACCGTTTGCCATTGCCCAAACCATTGCGGTGCTCAACCTGTTTGGACTGTTTGTGGTCACTGCCTTCGTCGCCAATGTCATTATTCGCGATGATGAAACCGGCTTTGCACCCTTGGTGCGCAGTACGCGGATTGGAAAATTCGATTATTTGATGGGGCGCTTTAGCGGTGCGTTTTTTGCCGCTTTGGCGGTGATGGCCTCGGTGCCGCTAGGCATGTTTCTAGGCAGCCTGATGCCCTGGATAGACCCCGAAACACTAGGTCCCAGGGTATTGCAGCACTATGGACTGGCGTTTTTGTATTTCGCCGTGCCCACCTTGTTCTTGACGGCAGCAGCCTTCTTTGCCTTGGCCACCGCCACCCGATCGCTGATGTGGACTTTTATCGGTGTCATCGCATTTTTGGTCTTGTTCATTAGCTCGCGCATCATGCTGCGCGATCCCGCTTGGGATGCGGTATCGGCCTGGACCGATCCTTTTGGTATGAGCCCACTCAATCAGGTAACGCGCTACTGGACGGCGGCCGAGCGCAATACGCAATTGCCAGAGATGACCGGCCTGATTTTGTACAACCGCCTGCTTTGGGGCGCCACGGGCCTGGTATTTCTAGCCTTGGCTTACGCGATTTTTCGATTTGATAGGGCGGCGGACGCCCCCGGCAAAAAATCGACAGCAAACACATCACCGGACCTGCCGCCGCCCACCCAAGGTCCGCTGCCGTCCAGCGAGGACGGGGCGCGGGTGGCTTTTACGCAGTGCCTGGCATTGGCGCGCTTTGACCTGGCCTATGTGCTGCGCAGCCCGGCCTTTATCGTGTTGCTGGTGTTGGGTTTGTTCAATGCGTTGGGCGCCATGACGGGTACCGTGGACCAGCGTGGGGTAGAGTTTTTCCCCGTCACCCGCAATGTCATCGGCGCGCTCAGCGGCGCTTACACCTTGTTTATATTCATCATCGCGGTGTTTTACGCGGGCGAATTGGTGTGGCGCGACCGCGACCGCCGCATGCACGAGATTGTCGGCGCCAGCGCAGCGCCCGACTGGACTTTTATGCTGCCTAAGGTGCTGGCCATTGGCGGTGTTTTGCTGGCCACCTTTGTGGTCGCGGTCTTGGGTGGTATCGTATTTCAGGCTTTTCACGGCTACACCGAATTTGAGCTCACCGCCTATGTAGCGTGGTTTGTTGCCCCCCACACCGTGGAGGCGTTTTTACTGGCTGTTCTGGCCATTTTTGTACAAACGCTGGTGCCCAACAAGTTCAGTGGCTGGGCGGTGATGCTGCTGTACATTGTCTCGACCATGGTGCTGGTCAACATGGGCTTTGAGCACAATTTGTACAACTACGGTAGCAGCACGACAGTGCCCCTGTCGGACATGAATGGTTCCGGCCATTTTTGGATAGGCCGCAGTTGGATGCAGCTGTACTGGCTTGGTTTTGCCGGTGTGTTGCTGGTGCTCAGCCATTTGATGTGGCGTCGCGGCGTCGATACCTCATTGCTACCGCGTATGCGCCGCATCACCGGTCGTCTTCGGGGTGGTGTACTTCTGGTGTTGGTGGCCTCTGTCTGCATCTGGCTGGGCGCGGGAATCTGGGTTTTTTACAACACCAATGTGCTCAACCGCTACGAGGTACGCGACGAACGCGAGGCGCTCGCCGCCGATATGGAAAAGCAATTGCTGGGCTTTGAGAGCCTGCCCCAGCCCACTATCGTCGAGGTAGAGCTGCAAGTTGACTTGTACCCGCGGCAACAACGGGCACAAACCCAAGGCAGCTATAGCTTGGAAAACCGCAGTGGTGCGGCGCTCAGCCATTTCCATGTGCAGTTGGATCCGGACGCCAAGCAGTACACCCTGACCATGGACGGCGCACAACTGGAAAAAGAATATCCCCGCTTTGGTTACCGCATATATGCCTTGAAAGAACCGATGGCGGTCGGAGAGCGGCGCACATTGCGCTTTTCTAACGTCCTTGAACAGAAGGGGTTCAAAAACGAGGCTAACCAAACCCGTATCGTGGAAAACGGGAGTTTTCTGAATAACTTTGAAGTTGCGCCACTGATAGGGGTGAGCCGCGAGGCCTTCTTGCAAGACCGCGTCAAGCGGCGCAAGCAGGGCCTGCCTGCCGAGCTGCGCCAGGCCAAGCTAGAAGACCAGCAGGCCAATGCGCATCACTATTTGCGCCATGACAGTGATTGGGTGCAAGCGCACATCACCCTGAGCACTGACGCAGACCAAACACCCGTGGCGCCGGGCTACACCGTGAGCGACACCACGGCCAATGGGCGTCGTACCTTGGTCACCCGTACCGAGGCGCCAATTCACAACTTCTTTTCATTGCAGTCGGCGCGTTACGCCGTCAAGACCGATCTGTGGAAAAGCCCGAGCGGCAAGACCGTCGATCTGGCGGTGTATCACCATGGCCCCCATGACCACAATGTGCAGCGCATGCTCGACGCTATGAAGGTCAGTCTGGATGTCTTTAGCGAGAAATTTTCGCCCTACCAATTCAGGCAATTGCGGATTTTGGAATTCCCGGCCTATGCCTCCTTTGCCCAGTCCTTTGCTAACACGGTGCCTTACTCGGAGTCCATTGGCTTTATCCAAAATTTCAAAGAGGAGTCGCGCGATAGCAAGATCGACCTGGTCACGTATGTCACTGCCCACGAGGTGGCGCACCAATGGTGGGCGCACCAAGTCATCGGTGCCGATAAGCAGGGCATGACAATGCTCAGCGAATCCTTTTCTCAGTACGGCGCACTGCTGGTCATGGAGAAGTTGTACGGACGCGAGCAAATCCGCAAATTTCTGAAATATGAGCTCGATGGCTATTTGCGCAGCCGGGGCGGCGAGGTGCTAGAGGAATTACCGCTGTACCGGGTTGAAAACCAGGGTTATATCCATTACCAAAAAGGTGGTTTGGCCATGTACGCCCTGAAAGAGGAGGTAGGCGAAGCGGCGGTCAACCGGGCATTGCAAAAGTTGCTGGCGCAATTTGCCTTCAAGGCCGCGCCTTACCCCGCGAGTACCGATTTCTTGCGTTTATTGCGCGCCGAAGTAGAACCAAGTCAGCATGCATTGATTGCCGACTTGTTTGAAAAAATCACCCTTTATGACCTCAAAGCCAGTGCTCCTTCCGTGCAGGCGCGTGCCGATGGCAAGTTCGACGTTCGCTTTACCGTGCAGGCCAGTAAGTTTTATGCCGATGGCAAAGGGAAGGAAACCGCTGCGCCCTTGGCGGAAACTTTCGAAATAGGCGCCTTCAGTGCCGAGCCCGCCAAGAAAGGTTATGGGCCGCAGGCGGTGCTGGCCTTGCAGCGCGTGGCCTTGCATTCAGGTAGCCAAGAGGTGCATCTGGTGACCGATAAGGCGCCTGCCTTTGTGGGGGTGGACCCCTTCAACATGCGTATCGACCGCAATTCCAATGACAATGTTGTCAAAGTGGGCGCGGCGGGTGCCACACCCTAGAAAGTAGAGACTTCCATGCAATTTGTCACCTGGGCCCAGCGGGCCATTACCACCTTGTGGGTATGCCTCACCGGTCTGAGCATGGTGACTTCGGTCAGCGCCCTCACTTCAGATGCCTCTGCTGCTTCCGCAGTGCAACGGGTGCGCAGTGTGGAGGGCATCACCGAATACCTGCTGCCCAACGGCCTGCGGGTGCTGCTGGCGCCCGATGCGTCCAAGCCCACCACGACGGTGAACATCACCTATCTAGTAGGTAGCCGGCACGAGAACTACGGCGAGACTGGCATGGCGCATTTGCTGGAGCACATGGTGTTCAAGGGCACGCCTAGCCAGGGCAACATCATGACTGCGCTGGGCAAGCGCGGGATGGACTTTAATGGCACGACCTATACCGACCGTACCAATTATTTCGAAACCTTTCCTGCCTCCGAGAGCAATTTGCGCTGGGTCTTGCAGATGGAAGCGGACCGTATGGTCAACAGCTTCATCGCGCGCGCCGACCTGGATAAAGAGTTTTCTGTCGTCCGCAATGAAATGGAGGCGGGTGAAAACCGGCCCCAGCAGGTGCTGATGCAAAAATTGCTAGCTAGCAGTTTTGACTGGCATAACTACGGCAAAGACACCATCGGTGCGCGCAGCGATGTGGAGAACGTCAAGATTGAGAACTTACAAAATTTTTACCGAAAGTATTACCAGCCTGACAACGCAGTTTTGGTGATTGCCGGCGCTTTCGAAGTGGCGCAGGCACTGTCCATGGTGGAACAGGCCTTTGGACCCTTGCCCCGGCCAGCACGTGTTCTAGAGCCCACTTACACCCGCGAGGCACCGCGCGACGGCGCGCGTGAACTCACGGTGAGCCGCGTCGCCGACAGCTATTGGCTAGCTGCCCTCTATCTCATTTCGGCTGGCGCGCATCCTGACACAGCGGCGCTCTTCGCTTTGGGTGAGATATTGGCCTCGCCACCTGCGGGGCGTCTGCACACCGAACTCGTGGAGCGCAAAAAGGCCTCGCAAAGCTATGCTTGGACCTTGGACTTTGCAGAACCTGGTTGCATTATTTTTTGGCTGGAGTTGGACAAGAGCCACTCCATGGCACAGGCCCGCCAGGCCATGCTGGCGCAGCTCGAAGGTGTAGCGCGTAAACCGATCACTGAAGCCGAATTGGCACGGGCCAAGGCCACGCTGCTCAGCGATATCGACAACACCGTCAATAACGCGCAAAGCTTGGCCATCGCATTGTCGGAGGCCATCGCCAAGGGCGATTGGCGTCTGTTTTTCTTGCAACGCGATCGCATTGAAGCACTGACGGTGGCGGATGTGCAGCGCGTGGCGCAGCACTATCTGCAAAGCAATAACCGCACGCTGGGCCAGTTTGTACCTACGGCCAAACCCCAGCGCGCCGTTATTCCGCCCATGCCCGACTTGGCTGGGATGCTGGCCGATTACCAAGGTAAGGCGGCGGTCGCCCAAGGCGAAGCCTTTGTGCTCACTCCCTCGGCTATTGAAGCGCGCACGATGCGCAGCACCTTACCCAGTGGTGCACGCTTGGTACTGATTCCCAAAAAGACGCGTGGCCAAACGGTGTCGGGTCAGATCGTGCTGGAAATAGGGGACGAAAAATCGCTCGCCGGACGTGCCAGCGCCATCGAGATGGCGGCCAGCTTGCTCACACGCGGTGCCGGACGGCGCAGCCGCAGCGACATCAGCAACACCTTGGACCTACTCAAAACCAAACTGTCGGTCAGCCAGCAAGGCCAAAGCCTGGTGCTGCAGTTTGATACGGTGCGCGCCAGCCTGCCCGCGCTCATGCCCTTGCTGCACGACATTTTGCGCGCGCCCACGTTTTCGCAGGCGGAGTTTGAGCAGGCGCGTAGCCAGGATTTGACTTTTGTTAAATCCCAGCGCAGCGACCCCGAGGCTTTGGCGGCCAAGGCCGTGGCGCGTGGTCTCAATAACGTTGGGCGCAAGGACATTCGCTACGCCCGTAGCTTTGAGGAGCATATTGCAGACCTCCAAGCTCTGCGTCTGCCGCAGGTCAAGGCTGCTTATGCCGATTTAGCGGGCGCCGCTTCGGCGCACTTCGCGCTGGCCGGTGATTTTGATCCGGCTTGGGCACAGACTGCCGCCCAAACGCTGTTTGCTGGTTGGGCTGGCAAAGTCACGTTTGAGCGGTTACGCAAGCTAGCGCCCGAGCCCCATGCGGCTACCTTGCAATTAGAAACGCCCGATAAAGCAAACGCTGTGTACATGGCAGCCTTGCCGCTTAAAGCGCAAGACACCATGCCCGACTACCCAGCGCTTTTGCTGGCCAATGAAATTCTGGGTGGTGGCACGCAGTCGCGCTTGCTCGAGCGTTTGCGCCAGCAAGAGGGCATCAGTTATGGCGCAGGTAGCCAGCTGCGGGTGTCGGCCTTGGAGCCAGCCGGACAATTGACTTTGTGGGCGATTTTTGCGCCCGAGAACCGCATCAAGGTCGAGCAGGCTATAGCTCAGGAAGTAATCCAGTTGCTTGCCAGCGGAATTACCGAAGCCGAATTGCAGGACGCGAAGAAAAGCCTGGACCAGC
>CANKNK010000007.1 GCA_947483455.1 Comamonadaceae bacterium
CAAAGACATCATCATCTCTGGCGGCGAGAACATCAGCTCGCTGGAAGTGGAAGATGCGCTCTACCGCCACAGCGCCGTCATGGCCTGCGCGGTGGTCGCCAAGCCCGACGATAAATGGGGCGAAACACCGGTCGCCTATGTGGAGTTGAAAGAAGGCGCCAGCGTCAGCGCCGCAGACTTGCTGGCGCATTGCAAATCCCTGCTAGCGGCCTACAAAGTGCCACGCGATTTTCGGTTCGAGGCTATTCCCAAAACCTCTACCGGCAAGATCCAAAAATTTGAGTTGCGCAAGCGCGCGGGTTTGGCATGAGCCTGAGCGCGCTGCTGTTTGATGCGGCTAGCAGCCACCATGATCGCTATGCATTACACCTAGGCGATGCGCGCACGACGTATGCGGACCTTACGCGCAGCGCCCTTGCCATCGCCGCCCGCTTGCAGGCGCTGGGCGCGCAGCGCGAGGCGGTCGGCATTGTGGGTCAGCGCAAGTACGGCAGTTATGCGGGGGTGCTGGGTATTGTGTACGCGGCTTGCCATTACGTGCCGCTCAAGGCCAAAGCCCCGCCCGATAAAACCATTGCGCTGCTGCGCGCCGCGAACATCCGTTATTTGGTGGGCGACGCGGAGGACTTGCGCCAGCTGCAAGCGCAGTTACAGGGCACCGGGCAAGGCGAGCGTATTCAAGCCTACATCGCGCCAGACAGCGAATGCCTGGGTGCTGGTCCATGGGAGGGTGTCGGCGCAAAGTCGATAGCGCCACTGGGCGCGCCGCTGGCTTGTGACGCTGATGCTTTGGCCTACATCCTGTTCACCTCCGGCTCATCGGGTACACCCAAAGGCGTGAAGGTCAGCCATGCGAATGTCTTGGCCTATCTGCGCGCTATCCATAGCATGTGGAATTTGGAGCCAGGTTACCGAGCTTCGCAGTTTCACGATTTCTCATTCGACCCGTCAGTGTCCGATTTGTTCACCACCTGGTCGCTAGGCGGCGAGTTGTGCGTGGTGCCCGAAGCTGAGTTGATCGCCCCGGCGCATTTCATACGCCGCAGCAATTTGCAGGTCTGGAGTTCGGTGCCCTCCATCGGCACGCTTATGCATAAGTTGGGCATGCTCAAAGCCGATAGCTTTCCCACACTGCGCATCAGCCGCTTTGCTGGCGAACCCTTGGCCCGTCGCATGGTGAAGGCCTGGCAAGCGGCAGCGCCGGCCAGCACGGTGGAGAACCACTATGGCCCCACCGAGGCGACGATCGACGTGGCGCGCCATATCTATTTGCCTATTGAAGCAGAATTGCCTTTTGCGAATGACATCGTGCCCATCGGCAGCGCGTTTCCCGGCATGCAGACTTGCATCCTGGACGAACAGCGTCAGCCCGTGCCCCAGGGCGTCACCGGGCAGATTGCCTTCAAAGGCCCGCAGCTTTCGCAAGGCTATTTGAACGATCCGGAGAAAACAGACGAGGTGTTCGTGCGACTGGACTGGGACGCTAGCGGTGCCACCTGGTATTTGTCAGGCGACGCGGGCTTTGTGAATCCGCAAGGCCAGATTGAGTGCCTGGGCCGCATGGACAGCCGAATCAAAGTGGCGGGGCGGCGGGTGGAAATCGGCGAAATCGAAGCGGCGCTTGCCAGCTTTGCGCCGCTCAGCGATGTAGTAGTCGTGGCCGTTAAAGATGCGCAAGGCTTGGTCACCGAATTGGTGGGCTTTACGACTGGGCAAGTAAGCGCGCAAGACTTGGCGGACATCAAAAAAGCCAGCGCCCGCAGCCTGGACGCGGTGTTTTTTCCCAAGCGCATCGTGGCCTTGGCGCAATTGCCTTATGCCGTCAGCGGCAAAGTGGACCGGCGGGCTTTGCTGGAGATGGCACGCCCACCGGCTACCAAAGTCTGAGTAGCGTTGGCGCCAGGTCGCGGTGCATGACAGCACTTGCTGCTTTATGGCGCTATCAGGCAAGAGCCTTAAAGCGTTACCGCGTTGTGGCGCGGCTATGTTCTGAAATGAAAGCGGCGATATCCGCAACCGTATCGAGCAGCGGCGCTTCAAAATGCACGCTGGAAAAATCGATCTGGTAGTTTTCCTCTAGATGCATGACCAGTTGCATGAGCGAAAAAGAATCGATGCGACCACTGAGAAACAGCGAGTCGGTGTCCGAAAATTCCTGCGTGTCCATGGCCTGCGTTAGCAATTGCTGCAAATAGGGGCGCAGGCTTTCGCGGATGTCAGTGCTCATAGCGGTAATCCAAAAAGATAAAAAAGAAATTGCATGCGTTCGGCCAGGCTGTGGCTGCGGGTTTCATCACCGAAGATTTGTAAGAGGCTCACAAAGCCCCAAATCAACACAAAGGCTTGGATACGCCCGGCCACGGTGCTAGAGGGACGATGCCCCGCGCTCATGCGCAATTGCGAAATACCAATGGCGCAGGCCAACACCACACAATAAAAGGCATAGCTGCTAAAGCTGGTAAATAGCTCCACCAAACCCATGTCTGCGGCCAGGTCGATATCGCGCAAAAAGTGATAGACCATATTGCCCACACCAGCGGCCATAAAGGTGGCGAAAAACATGCGCACGCGCGGATGCTTTTTGAAATAGCGTAAAAAACTGGGCGTGAAAAACAAGTCCACCATCAACTCTTTGAAGTAGTAAAGAATACGATTGAAATAATCCACCATGGTGCGCGACTCCAGCGGACGCCAGCTGCTGCGCGGCAGTCGAATGCCGGCAAAGCGTGCGGTGGCGATCACCATATGGCCCCACAAGCCGAACCACAGGGCAAAGTCTAGTTGGGACCATACCAAGCTCAGTGCCAGCCAGGGGCGCGACGAGGGGTGGTGCGCCAAAAAGGCGCTGATCTCGCTTTCCACACTGCGCACCTGCAGCACGGTTTCAAACACATAGCTCAGTACCGTATCCAGCCCATATAGGCAGATGGCCCAGACCAGCAATTTGAAGCCTTTGATTTGCGTCACTGCCAGCGCCTGCGTGCTGCTGGCACGCGCTTTGCGCAATAGCGCAGCGCCTTTGCCATAGGGCAGGGTGGTAGAGCCCCAAAACGGATGCAGCATGCCCAGTTGCACCGCATCGCTGCTACGCGCCTTGGCGCTTTGGTCCAAAAGCGCAAAGGCTAAAAACCAGACGTAGGCGCAATAGGTCACCAACATGGACCAGGTCAGTACCCGCGCCATGCCGTGCAAGAGCCCGCCGCAGCTCGCCAGCAGCAAGGCAAAGGCCAGCGACATCAAAACCCACACCGGCCTGCGCGCAGCCATGGATTGCGGGTGGCGCCGCACATACACCAGCGCCAACCAGGCCAGCAACACAAACACGCCATAGATGAATAAAGAAATTTCCCATGCCGGTACGTCCTGGATGTGCTCTTGCGCCATGACCTTGGCAACGTCACTATTGAAGTAATTGGACGAACTGGCGATACGGTAAATCCCCAGCGACTGGGTAAACACCAACAGCGTGAGGTTTTGGTGCCTTGGCATATAGGCAAACGTAAATGCCAGGCCGAGCAGCAAAAGCGCCTTCACGATGTCTGCGCTCTCGATGCTAAACAGCAGTACCGCCAACACAAACAGCAGTGCCCGTCCGCGCCAGCCCTGCAAACCCGCGATGATTTTTTCGTTCTTGTCTAAGGACGAGAACTGTTCTAACAAATACATTATTTAGGGAGTGGCTGTTGTAGCCGTGGTTTTTCGCATCTGCTCACTATGCATGCCTGCAATAGGTGAATTGCGTAAATTGTTGAAATTATTATATTTTTTAGTTTCAGTTGGGTGGCAGTGGGTCGCCTTGGCGACGATGCTTGGTTTTAGTCAACACAAAGTAGCCGCTCTTTGGTGGGGCAGGCCCTAGCCTGTGGTTGCGTCCTTGGGGACGGGGGCTTCTTGCGCCAACGGTTTACGCCGATTCACCAGCGAAATCCCCACAAACACCATCGCCAGTGCCCCCACCAAGGAAAGCGTAATGTCCTCGCCCAGCCAGAGTGCACCAAAGAGGAGCGCGAACAGCGGCGTAGAGAAAGCGAAAGCACCGATTTTGCTGGCCGGGTAACGACTGAGCAGCCACATCCAAGACAGGTAGCTGGCAAAGGCGCCGACCAGGGTTTGCAGGAGCAGCGAGCCCATGGCGAAGTGGCTGAAGTTCCAGGGCCAGGACCAGACTTCGCCTAGGTTCCAAGACAACAGGGGCAGCACCACCGCGCTAGCAGCCACTTGGTAGAACAGCATTTTTTCAGCACCCACGCGGCTGAGCACGGTGGTGCGGATAGTGACCGTGGTCAGCGCCCAGGCAATGCCGCCACCCACGCCCAGCAAATCGCCCCAATGTTGCAGCGGCGTCTGGCCGCCCACAAAGCCTTCGCGCAGCGTGAAGGCCACCGCGCAAAACGCAAGCAAAAGGCCCCACCATTGCACTGCGCGCAGACGCTCCGAGGGCACAAACCAATGCAGCACCAATGCGGCCCACAAGGGCGAGGTGTATAAAAACACCGTCAGCCGCGAAGCAGCGCTGTATTGCAAGCCGCTAAACAAGCAGAAAAATTCCATGGAGAATAAAAAGCCGGCCAAAAGGCCAGGCCACAGGCTGCCGTCACGCTCAAAAAGCGCAATGCCGCGCCAGCGGCACCACAGCCACAAGACCACCGTGGTACCCACAAAGCGCACACCGGCCTGAAATACAGGTGGCAAGTCGGCCAGCGTGGCTTTGACCAGCACTTGCTGAAAGCCCCAGAAGGCACAGCACACTATCAAGAGGCCCATGGCAAAAGCGTCCAGGTTTTCCTTGCGATCCATAGCGAAAAAACTGGAGGTGCTTAACGCAGGCCGCCGCTGTAAAACTGGCTGGCGTGATAGACCAGTGGCGTGGCGGCGTCGCGATGGGTGCAGCCCTCGACTTCACCCACAAAAATCACATGGTCCCCTTCGGCATAGCGGCTGCGGTTAAAACAGGCAAAGGTGGCGACTGCGCCATCGATCAAAGGCAGCCCATAGGCGCCGCTGTGCCAGTCCACGCCTGCAAAGCGGTCTATGTCTTTGGTGGCGAATTGCTTGGCCAGCGCTTGGTGTTCGGCACCCAGTACGTTGATGGCGTAATGCGTGCAGTTGCGCAGCACGTCCATGGACGCCGAGCGCAGGCCCAGACTCCAAAGCACCAAGGGCGGGTCTAGCGAGACCGCGTTAAACGAGTTCACCGTCAGGCCCACCAGGGCGCCGCTGGCGCTGCGCGCGGTCACCACGGTGATACCGGTGGCGAACTGGCCCAAGGCTTGGCGAAACTCGGTTTGGCTGAAGGCGGGCGCGCTGGCAGTGGGTGCGTCTAGCTCCTCGGTGCGGGGGATGTGGTTCAAATCAATGGCCTAATATTTTGGACAGGAAGTCGCGGCTGCGCTCACTTTGCGGGTTGTTGAAAAACGCCTCGGGCGTGTTTTGTTCCACGATCTGCCCCTCGTCCATAAAGATAACCCGATCGGCCACCGCCTTGGCAAAACCCATTTCATGTGTCACGCACACCATGGTGATGCCTTGCTCAGCCATCTCGATCATGACATCGAGCACTTCCTTGATCATCTCCGGATCCAGCGCCGAGGTCGGCTCGTCAAACAGCATGATTTTAGGCCTCAGGCACAAAGCACGCGCAATCGCCACCCTTTGCTGCTGCCCGCCGCTCAATTGCAGCGGGTATTTGAGCGCTTGCTCGGCAATGCGCACGCGGCGCAATTGCTCCATGGCTTTTTCTTCGGCTTCTTTTTTGGGCATACGGCCCACCCACATAGGCGAGAGCGTCAAGTTCTCCAGCACCGTGAGGTGCGGGAACAAATTGAACTGCTGAAACACCATGCCGACTTTTTTGCGTACATCGTCAATCGCTTTGAGGTCGTCGCTAATTTCCACGCCATCAACGACCAAGCGGCCTTGCTGATGCTCTTCCAGGCGGTTGATGCAACGAATCAGCGTGGACTTGCCCGAGCCCGAGGGCCCGCAAACCACGATGCGCTCACCGGCGCCCACTTGCAAGTCGATGTCGCGCAGAACATGGAAGTCGTTGCCATACCATTTGTTGACTTTGTCGAAGCTGATGATGGGCTCGGTCATGGCTTTCCTTAACGCTGTTTGCTTTTGTTCACTTGCGCTTCGATCCATTGGCTGTAAAGTGACATCGCATAGCAAAACACAAAATAAATCAGGGCGATAAACAAATAGCCCTCGATACGGAAAGGGCGCCAGTCGGCTTCAGAATTCATCGCCATGCCCATAGCGCCGGTCAGTTCGTACAAGCTGACGATCGCTACCAGCGACGTGTCTTTGAAGGTGGAAATAAAGTTATTCATGAGGCCCGGCACCACCATGGCCAGCGCCTGCGGCAGCACAACCATGCGTTGGGTTTGCCAGTAGCTCAGGCCCAGTGTGGCGGCCGCTTCGATCTGCCCTTTGGGGATGGCTTGCAAGCCGCCGCGAATCACCTCGGCCATATAGGCCGCGGCAAACAAGGTAATGCCAGCCAGCACGCGGATCAGCACGTCGATGTTGAAACCTTGCGGCATCAAGAGCGGAAACATAAACGAAGCCATAAACAGCACCGAGATCAGCGGTACGCCGCGTATCAACTCCACATAGACGGTACACAGGCTGCGAATCGCCGGCATAGCCGAGCGCCGTCCCAGCGCAATGCAGACCGCAATCGGGAAGGCCATCACCATAGACAGCGAGGCCAGCAAAATCGTCAACGGCAGGCCGCTCCACAAATCAGTTTCTACAAAACGCAGACCGGCAAAGCCGCCGCGCATCAGCGCCAGGTACACCACCAGCACCCCCAGCCACAGTGCCACCAGCCAAGGTCGCCAAAAAGCGCGGGTACAGCTGGCCAAAATCAGGCCCAGCAACATGGCGGTACACAGCAAGGCCCGCCAGTGTTCTTCGTGTGGATAGCGGCCAAACAAAATAAAGCGGAACTTCTCGCGCACCACCGCCCAGCAAGCGCCGCTGGCTGCGTGGCAAGTTTCGTAATTGCCGTACCACACGGAATTCGTAACAGCCCACTGAAATAGGCGCGGCAACAGCCATAGCAAAATCAGACCGATCAGCAGCGTGCCGGCGCTGGTTCTCCAGTCGTGGAATAAATTGGCCTTGCACCAGGCCAGCGGCCCACTGTTGGACTGCGGGGCCGGACGCGGGGCGATGGCGTTAAACGTGGACATAGGTGCTGTGTCCTTAACGCTCTTGGATCGCGGCGCGCGCGTTGTACCAGTTCATGAGCAAAGAGGTGAGCAGCGAAGTTGTCAGGTAGACCAACATGATGAGTGCAATGCATTCCACTGCGCGGCCGGTTTGGTTGATGGCGGTGTTGGCAATAGAGACCACGTCCGGGTAGCCGATGGCCACAGCCAGCGAAGAATTTTTGGTCAGATTCAGGTACTGGTTGGTCATGGGCGGAATGATCACGCGCAGCGCCTGGGGCAACATCACCAGGCGCATGCTCTGGCCTTGCGAGAGGCCGAGCGCGCTGGCCGCCTCGGCCTGGCCCTGCGACACTGACTGGATGCCGCCGCGCACCACTTCGGCCACAAAGGCGGCGGTGTAGATGGTCAGACCGACCAACAGCGCCAGAAATTCGGGTGTCAGCGCGCCGCCGTTTTCAATCGCAAATTCGCCTTGGATCGGGGCGTTGATTTCGGTAGGTGCGCCGCCGAGCAACCACGCGAGGAAGGTCGCTAAAAATACCCATACCAGTGGCGCCCAAAACATACTGTGCGGCTGCCCCGTCGCTTCAAAACGGCGCCGTGCACGGCCACGCCACAGCCAGCCCGCACACAGGCCCGCTAGCAGCCCCCCAGCAGCCCACACATGGCCGCTGGCCCACACGGGGATTGGGAAATTCAGCCCGCCTTTGCTCAGAAATAGGGGGCCTAGCGTCCAGGGCTGCGTGGCATCGGGCAGCACTTCGGTAAAAAACAAATACCACATCAGCAATTGCAGCAGCAGCGGGATATTGCGAAACAACTCTACGTAAATGCGGCACAGACCGCGCACCAACGCGTTGCGCGAGAAGCGCCCAATGCCGAGCAGCGTGCCCAGCAGCGTGGTCAGCACCATGCCCAAAAGCGCGACGCGCAGTGTGTTGGTGACGCCCACCAGATAGGCCTGCAAATACGACTCCCCCGAGTCAAAGGCATACAGACTCTCGCCGATATCAAAGCCCGCCGTCCCCAGCAAAAATCCAAAACCGCTTTGGATGCCGCGCTGGCGCATATTGGTGGCGGTGTTGTGCGCCAAAAACCAGACGACGAGCGCGATCACTCCAACCGCCAGCACTTGGTACACCAGCGCGCGAAAGGCTTGGCTGCGCCAGGACCAGCGGTTTTTCGCGGGGGGTGTGGATGCTGCGCTCATGCAAAGATGCGGTGCTTGTTAGTCGGTAGTGCAAGCGCCGGTACAGAAAAAGGGCAGTGCAACAGGATGTGCAACTGCCCTCGTGGCTGCGCCTGGCCGCTCGCGGCCCGCTGGTTTAGCGGATGGGCGGGGCGTACTGGATGCCGCCTTTGTTCCACAAATTATTTAAGCCGCGCGGCAATTGCAGCGCTGAATTGGGGCCGACATTGCGCTCAAAGATTTCGCCGTAGTTGCCGGTCGCTTTGATAGCATTGGCCAGCCACTCTTTTTCTAGACCCAGCAGTTTGCCGGTGTCTTCGGTGGTGCCCAGAATGCGTCCGACAATGGGGTCTTTGCTAGTGGCCTTGAGCGCTTCCAGATTGGCTTGCGTGACACCGTTTTCTTCCGCTTCGAGCAGGCCGTAAATCGTCCACTTCACAATCGCAGTCCACTCGTCGTCGCCACGGCGCACCATCGGGCCCAGGGGTTCTTTGGAAATCAGCTCCGGCAGGATCATGTGGTCGGCGGGGTTCTTGGCGGACTTGTTGCGCACCGATGCCAGGCCGGACGCATCCGTGGTGTAGGCGATGCAGCGGCCTGAGAAGTAAGCGCCTTCCACGGCGTCGAGTTTTTCAAACACCACGGGTTTGATATTCAAAGCATTGGCTTTAGAAAAGTCGGTCAGATTTTTCTCGGTGGTGGTGCCCGATTGCACGCACACGGTTTGGCCCTTGAGCTGCTTGGCGCTTTTGATCTTGCTCTTGACGGGCACCATAAAGCCCTGGCCGTCGTAATAGACCACCGCGGTTTGGCTCAGGCCAATCGATGCATCGCGGGTGAGGGTGAAGGTGGTGTTGCGGGAAAGTACGTCGACTTCGCCAGACTGCACGGCGGCAAAACGGGCTTGCGCGGTCAGCGGTACGAATTTGACTTTCTCCGGATCACCCAGGGTGGCGGCGGCCACGGCGCGGCAGATGTCCGCGTCGATGCCGGACCATTTGCCGTTCGAGTCGGCCGCGCTAAAACCCGCCAAACCGGTGTGTACCCCGCAAATGACCTGGCCGCGCGCCTTGATGGAATCTAGGGTTTTCCCTGCATGTGCAGGTGCGCCCATGAGGAGGCTTGCGGAGGTCAAAACAGCACCGAGGCCGTACAGGGGATTGAATTGCATATGGAGTACTCCAAAAAAACAGGGTGCTCAGGGTTTGCAGCCTCAGAGCGCAATAAGAGCGGAGCCGCCATTGTGCCCCACGGCGAGAATTTATCTTCAATTCCGGATTTTTGGCAAGACGGCTGAATCAAGCGCATCCATGGTGGGCGGTCTCTCGCGTGACAGCGGCCATTGCCATCGTGCACCGCGCGGCTTATCGTCAAGCCAGTGTGGCAGTTGCACGGCGACTGCCAAAGATTGAACCTATACGCAGCAAAGGCTTATGCATGGCAGACTCTGTTGACACACGGCATTACCGTTTTTGGCCCAAGCGCTTGCCCAAAACCATTAGCCTTCCGCAAACTGCGTTATGGGACAACCTGGCCATCAGCGCGCGGCGCTTTCCCAGTAAAACGGCCATGAGCTTCTTTGGTCGGCAGATGAGCTATGCGCAGTTGATGCGGCAGGCCGAGGCCTTCGCCGCCTATTTACAAAAGCTGGGCGTGCAGCGGGGCGACCGTGTGGTGCTCTTGATGCAAAACTGCCCGCAGCTGGTCATTGCGCATTTCGGCATTTTGCGGGCCAATGCGGTCGTGGTGCCAGTGAACCCCATGAACCGTGCCGAGGAACTCAAGCACTACCTCCTGGACCCCGAGGCCCGGCTGGCGGTGACTACCTCCGACCTGGCTGGTGAATTGGCCAGCGCGAGCAATGCCCTGGAGGCGGGCCAGGGGCTGGCACACCTGGTGGTCAGCCATTTCACCGACGCCTTTGATCCGGCACAGGGCGATGATGCGCCACCCGCGGCTTGGGCCGATTGGCTGCTCACCCGCCATCCGGTGCCGACGCTAAGCCGTGGCCAAGTGCATGCATGGGCTGATGCGCTGGCCTGTACCGATGCACCGCCCGCGTTGCAAGTCGGGCCAGACGATCTGGCCGTGTTGCCCTATACCAGCGGCACTACTGGCCTACCCAAGGGTTGCATGCATACGCACGCCAGCATCATGCACAACGCTATTGGCAGCGCGATGTGGGGCAATGGCAGCATGGAAAACACCACCTTGATGGTGGTGCCCATGTTCCACATCACCGGCATGGTCAGCCTGATGCACACCAATATCTATTGCGGCGCGACCATGGTGCTGATGCCGCGCTGGGACCGTGAATTGGCTGCGCGCCTGATCGCGCAATGGCGTGTGACGCACTGGACCAATATCCCCACCATGGTGATCGACCTGCTGGGCAGTCCGAACGTGGATCGCTTTGATTTGTCTAGCATGGTCTACATCGGTGGCGGCGGCGCGGCCATGCCCCAAGCCGTGGCGCAGCGCTTGCTGGAGCAATACGGTTTGCGCTATGCCGAAGGCTATGGCTTGACGGAAACCGCGGCGCCTTCGCATAGCAATCCGCCCGATGCGCCCAAGCAGCAATGCCTGGGCATTCCCTTTATCGGCGTCGATGCGCGCGTGGTGGATCCTGAAACGCTACGCCCCATGCCGGTCGGCGAGTCCGGCGAGATCATCATGCGTGGCCCGCAAATATTCAAAGGCTATTGGCGCCGGCCTGAGGCTACGGCCCAGGCCTTTGTCGAAGTGGACGGCCAGGTGTATTTCCGCTCGGGCGATTTGGGCCGGGTCGATGAAGACGGTTATTTTTTTATGACCGATAGGCTTAAACGCATGATCAATGCCTCGGGCTTTAAGGTCTGGCCAGCGGAGGTAGAGGCGCTGATGTTCCGCCATCCGGCCATCCAGGAGGCTTGCATCATCGCCACCCAGGATGCCTATCGCGGGGAGTCGGTCAAAGCCGTGGTGGTGTTGCGTGGCGCGCACAAGGGCCAAGTGCGCGAGCAAGACATCATGGACTGGTGCCGCGACAATATGGCAGTCTATAAAGTACCACGTGCTGTCGAATTTGTCGACGCGCTACCTAAAAGCGGCGCCGGCAAGGTGATGTGGCGCTTGTTGCAAGAGCAAGAACTGGCGCGCAGCGCTGCGGGGCAAGCCAATGCCTAATTAGGTGCGCAACACATCCTAGGTGGCTGCATACCTGCATGGTTTGTCACGCTTCGCTTGCCATGACAGACGCCTTTACGCGAGCAATATTTTTTTAACCGAAGTCCATTTTTATGATCGCACCGCATCCTCTACCCTCCGCGCCTTTGGCATCGCTAGGCTTTGACCCGGCGCGCAGTGCGCGCCTTTTGGACACCTTGCAGGCCGAAGTGGCCAAAGGCCGTTTGCCCGGCGCGGTAGCGCTGATTGCCCGCAAAGGCAAAGTCGTGTTGCACGAGGCTGTGGGGCAACTCGATCCGGCCAGCGGCGCGGCCATGCCCTTGGACGCGATCTTTCGCATCTACTCCATGACCAAACCGCTGGTATCGGTAGCGACGATGCAATTGGTCGAGCAGGGACGCTTGTTCCTGAGTGACCCGGTAGCGCGCTACCTGCCCGCTTTTGCCAAGGTGCAAGTGGCGCATAGGGACAACGGCGACATGCAGTTGCGCCCGCCCCGCGCAGCTATCACGGTCTATGACTTGCTGCGCCATACGGCGGGTATGACTTATGAGTTTTTGGGCCAGTCTCCAGTGCAAAAAATGTACGACGAAGCGGGCCTGCGCACCACGACGCGCGGCCACAGCAATGCGCAATTTGCGGAACTGCTGGCCAGCATGCCACTGATGTTCGAGCCCGGCAGCATTTGGGAATACAGCCGCGCCACCGATGTGCTGGGTGCATTGCTTGAGGTCGTCTCGGGCCAAAGCCTGGGCCGTTTGCTGCAAGAACAGGTACTCGGACCGCTGGGTATGGTGGACACGGCTTTTTATGTACCGCCCGGCAAGCAGCACCGCATTGCACAGGCCGTTGCACACGACCCCGATGGTGGCACGCCCATGGAACTGATTGATTTGACCGAAGTGCCCCAACTGGAGTCCGGCGGCGGCGGCCTGGGCGGCACCGTGGCGGACTATGCGCGCTTTTGCCAGTGCATGCTCAACGGCGGCACCTTAGACGGGCAGCGCCTGCTCAGCCCGCATACCGTGCGCTTCATGACCGCAGACCACCTGGGTCGCATGGGCCAAAACCGGACCGAAAACGCCGGCAATATGCTGGCGCCGGGTACGGGCTTTGGTTTGGGCTTTTCGGTCCGCTTGGCCGATGGCCTGGACACCGCGCCCGGCAGTGTGGGCTTGTATTCCTGGGGCGGCATCGCCGGCACCACTTTTTGGGTGGACCCGAAAGAAGCGATGTTTGCCATCCTCATGATTCAGGCGCCTAACCAGCGCGAGTACTACCGCCCACTGTTTCGCAATATGGTGTACGCAGCGATGCTTAGCTAGGCGCTGCGCCTCGGTGGCCAACCGCGGGCTGGTGCCCTAAAAGCGCTGGCGTATTGCCCGGCTAATCGCCGGCTACTTGCAGTACTAACTTGCCAAAGTTTTCGCCGTTAAATAGTTTGAGCAATGCCTCTGGGAAGTGCTCAATACCTTCAACGATATCTTCTTTGCTCTTCATGCGCCCGTCTTTGAGGTAGCCGGCCATCTCTAACACCGCTAAATGGTAGCGGTCGGCGTAGTCGAACACCACAATGCCTTCCATGCGCGCGCGGTTGACCAGCAGGCTGAGGTAGTTTTTGGGGCCGGCAACGGCCGTGGTGGCGTTGTACTGGCTGATAGCGCCGCAAATAATGATGCGGGCTTTGCGGTTGATGCGGGCCAGCACCGTGTCCAAAATTTCGCCGCCCACGTTGTCAAAGTAAATGTCTACGCCCTTGGGGCAATGCTCTTTCAGGCCTTCGCGCACCACGGCGGGGCCGGCTTTGTAATCGATGCAGGCATCAAAGCCCAGTTCTTTGACCACCCAGTCGCACTTGGCTTTGCCGCCGGCAATACCCACGACACGGCAACCCTTTATTTTGGCGACCTGGCCCACGGTTTGCCCCACCGCACCGGCCGCGCCGGATACCACCAGAGTCTCACCGGCCTGGGGCTGGCCCACGTCCATCAGGCCAAAGTAGCCGGTCATCCCGGGCATGCCCAGCACGTTCAGCCATTGCGTCAGGCTGCCCATGCGCAAATCAATTTTCACCAGCCCGTTGCGTTTGAACTCTGCGGCCCCCAAGCGCAAATACTGCTGCACGCCAAAGCCTGCGCTCACCCTATCACCTACCGCGAAATGCGGGCTCTTGGACGCAATCACGCGGCCCACGCCACCGGCACGCATGACCTCGCCGATGCCCACCGGCGGGATGTAGCTGCGCGCCTCATTCATCCAGCCACGCATCGCCGGATCTAGCGACAAGGCTAACGTCTGCAGCACCACACCGCCATCCTCCGGCTCGGCTACCGCTTCCGTCGTTGCACTCCAGTTGTCCCGCGTCGGCAGGCCCACGGGGCGCGAGGCCAGGCGAAATTGGTGGTTGGTGAGGGTGGATAAAACGACGTCGGACATATAGAAAGCCTCGTTGAGGGGATTAAAAAAGAGCTGATGCTAGTGGCAGTAGAGCCTAGGCTTGGTTACCGAGGCGACAAAGCCTTTGGGGTCGATGCAAGCAAGCAGCCGCGATAATTGTGCCAAGCAGCAAAGCTTCGCTGCTAGACGGCCACTATTTTGAAATCTTGCCCATGCCATCCACCTCCGCATTGCACCCCCCACTGACTCCACCAAGCGAACTCGACAGCAGCTTGCGCACACGCGGCTATGCGGTCTTGTCGGCGCAACAAGTGGGTTCCCTGGCGCAGGTCCATGCCACGCACTTGCAGGCTTTTGGCGGGCTGTGGGATGACTTGCCGCCGGATGGTTTTTTGAAAGACGGCGGGCGTTACCGGCGCAGGCGGCATAGTTGTTTTGTGGTCGGGACCGATGGCCTCGTGCAACAAGCGGCGCACCGGCCGCATTGGCAGCCTTTGGAATACAACGCGCTGCACGGGGGCATGCAGCGCCATTTCGAGCCTATGGCGCAGTCCATGGCAGCGCACCCTGACTGGCTGGCTTTATTGCAATGGCTGGGACGCTTGGCCAGCCGTTTGCGCGGCGCGCAAACCTGGTATGCCGAGGCGCACCAGTTCCGCATTGACACCACCGATGGCATCGGCAGGCCCACACCCGAAGGCGCGCACCGCGATGGCGTGGATTTGGTGGCCGTGTTTTTACTCGCCCGCCAAGGCATCAAGGGCGGCGAGACACGGGTGTTTGAGGCCGACGGCCCCAACGGCCAACGCTTTACCTTGGAAGAACCTTGGTCGGTGCTTTTGCTGGACGATGCGCGGGTGATTCACGAGTCCACGCCCATCCAACCCCTGCAAGCCGGTGGCTACCGCGACACGCTGGTAGTCACCCTGCGCGCCGGGGGTTTTCAGGGCGAATGAGCGTCCAGCGGCTTTAGGCCTGGCGCTCGAAAATAGCGGCAATCCCTTGGCCGCCGCCTATGCACATAGTCACCAGCGCATAGCGCCCGTTGATGCGCTCCAGTTCGTACAAGGCTTTGACGGTGATGAGCGCGCCGGTTGCGCCTATCGGATGGCCTAGCGAGATGCCTGATCCATTGGGGTTGACCTTGGCCGGGTCCAGGCCCAGGTCGCGCGTGACGGCGCAGGCCTGCGCGGCAAAGGCTTCGTTGGCTTCGATCACGTCCAGGTCATTGACCGTGAGGCCCGCTTTTTGGAGCGCCAGTTGGCTGGCAGGCACCGGGCCGATGCCCATGTACTGCGGGTCCACACCGGCATGCGCATAAGCGACCAAACGCGCCAGGGGCTTGAGGCCGCGTGCTTTGGCCACACGGGCTTCCATCAACACCACAGCCGCCGCCGCGTCGTTGATGCCCGAGGCATTGCCCGCGGTGACGGTGCCGTTTTCTTTCAGAAAAACAGGCTTTAGTTTGGCCAACTCGGCAGCGGTGCAGTTGGGACGGAAATGCTCGTCGGTGGCGTAAGCCACATCGCCTTTGCGGCTCTTGAGGATGACCGGCATGATCTGGCTGCTGAAGTAACCCGCCTCGGTGGCGCGTTGGGC
>CANKNK010000008.1 GCA_947483455.1 Comamonadaceae bacterium
CGTCTCGAAACTGCTTTTGAGCTCGCGCGGGTCAAAGTAGTCGTACTCGATGGCATAACCGGGCCGCACAATATGCGCCTTCTCCAGCCCCGCCATGCTGCGCACCAGGTCGTATTGAATGTCAAAAGGCAAGCTGGTAGATATGCCGTTGGGGTAATACTCGTGCGTGCTCAGCCCTTCGGGCTCCAGAAAAATCTGGTGGCTTTCTTTGTCTGCAAAGCGGTTGACCTTGTCCTCCACGCTGGGGCAATAGCGCGGGCCCACACCCTCGATCGTGCCGGTGAACATCGGGCTGCGGTCAAAACCGCTGCGGATGATGTCGTGCGTGCGGGCATTGGTATGCGTAATCCAGCAAGGCACTTGCCGCGGGTGCTGCTCTGCCCTGCCCATAAAGCTAAAGACCGGCAGTTGCGCGCCCATACCACCCGCCATGCCGTCGCCCGGTTGCTCCAGGCAGCGCGAAAAATCAATCGTGCGTCCATCCAAGCGTGGCGGCGTGCCCGTTTTGAGGCGGCCTTGCGCTAGCTTCAATTCTTTCAGGCGCCCACTCAAGCGAGCCGCCGCCGGATCACCCGCTCGGCCCGCGCCATAGTTATTCAAGCCGACGTGGATCTTGCCGTCCAAAAACGTACCGGCAGTCAGCACCACCGTTGTCGCTTTGAAAATAATTCCTATTTGGGTAACGGCCCCCACCACGCGCTCGCCTTCCACCAACAAATCGTCCACTGCTTGCTGGAACAAAGACAAATTGGGCTGGTTCTCCAACATGCGCCGTATCGCCGCTTTGTACAAAACCCGGTCGGCTTGGGCGCGGGTCGCGCGCACGGCAGGGCCTTTGCTGGAATTGAGGATGCGAAACTGGATGCCACTCTCGTCGGTGGCCAGGGCCATGGCGCCGCCCAAAGCGTCAACCTCTTTGACCAAATGCCCTTTGCCAATGCCTCCAATGGAGGGGTTGCAACTCATCTGACCCAGAGTCTCGATGTTGTGCGTGAGCAACAGCGTGCTGCAACCCATGCGTGCTGCCGCTAGCGCCGCTTCGGTGCCGGCATGGCCGCCGCCGACAACGATCACATCAAAGTGTTGGGGATACAGCATGGCGCAAGAGTCCAAATCAAGGAGGGACTGCATTTTAGGCGGCGCTGTCGCACAGGAGGCGCCCTAGTCATTTCCCTAAGTGCGCACCGCAAGCCTATGGGTTAGAGTGAAGCGCACACACAGGAGTTTTCGCATGCACATCCCTTCGGTCAAAGACCACGTCAGCGAACAAGAATGGCAACTGCGCGTTGACCTGGCCGCCTGCTACCGCTTGGTCGCCGCCTATGGCTGGAGCGACCTCATCTTCACCCACATTAGCGCGCGTCTGCCCGGCGACGCGCACCATTTTTTGATCAACCCCTATGGCTTGTTGTTTGAAGAAATTACCGCCAGCAGCCTGATCAAAGTAGACCAGCAATGCAACAAGCTGATGGACTCGCCCTTTCCCGTCAACCCGGCAGGCTTTGTGATCCATAGCGCGGTGCATGCGGTGCGCGAAGACGCCGGTTGCGTGCTGCATACCCACACCCGCGCGGGCGTGGCGGTCAGCGCCCAGGCCTGCGGCGTATTGCCGATTAGCCAGCAATCGACTTTTGTGCTGGCCTCGCTGGGCTACCACAGCTACGAAGGCGTGGCCCTGCGCGACGACGAGAAACCGCGCCTCCAAGCTGACTTGGGTAGCGCCAACCACCTCATGCTGCGCAACCACGGCCTGCTTACCGTAGGCACCTCCATACCAGAAGCTTTTTTGCTGATGTACAACTTTGAGTCCACCTGCCAAATCCAGATCAGCGCCCAAGCCGGGGGCGAACTTACCCAGGTGGACCCGCGCATCATCGACGGCGTGGGGCACGCCATGCGCACCCAAAGCAATGGCATCGGCGGGGCGTTTGCTTGGCCGGCCATGCTGCGCAAACTTGATCGGATGGACAGTAGTTTTCGAAGCTGATGGTTTATCACTCGATTGTTTTCCCCCGCTTCCCCCCCGCCCCTTCACCCCCGCCGGGGTGAAGGGGAGCTTGAACACCCAATTTGCTTGTTTGCGCTTGGCTTAGGGGTTTTGAATCGGGGCGTTGCAGTACGGGTTTGTTGGCCCCGATTGGTGAACGTGGCAGTCGTAGTGAATGGCTTGGGGCTTGGCGCGGCTGCGGCGGCAGCGCGCAGAGGCGTGTGCAAAGTGAGCGCAGCGAACAAGCACACGCGATGTTCGGGCTTGCTAGGCCATTGGCCGTGCTGAGCAACGCAGCGGCGCACGGATCAGGGCGGGCGCTTGTTTGAGCGTAGCGAGTTTGCGCACGACCCCGGGCGGCGCGAGTAGCGCAAGGAACCCCGCAGGGGCACGGCCTTGGGCTCGCCTTTCTTTTGCTCACCTTTTCTTTGGCGAAGCAAAGAAAAGTGAGGCCTGCGGCAGGCACCCCGCAGCCAGCATACCGACACCCCACTTTCGAAAAACATAGCCCTATGGCTCACATTGCTTTTGTTCGCCGTTCTTCGTACAAGCAAAGAAAAGTGAGGCCGGGGCAGAAGAGCCGCTCCTTATACTGCCACCATGACCCCCATCGCCGATTTACGCAAAAGCTACGAACGCGCCGAGCTGGACGAAAACGCCTCGCATGCCGACCCGCTGGCCCAGTTTGACCAGTGGCTGAACGAGGCTATTGCCGCGCAGCTGCCCGAGCCCAATGCCATGACCCTGGCCACTGTGGGGAGCGACTTGCGGCCCTCGACGCGGGTGGTGCTGATTAAAGGCTATGACGCGCAAGGCATCGTCTGGTACACCAATTTCGAAAGCCGCAAGGGCAAAGAGCTGGCGGGCAACCCTTTTGCCGCACTGCAATTTCATTGGGTGGAGTTGGAGCGTGTGGTGCGCATTGAGGGGCGGGTGGAAAAAGTCAGGGACACCGAAGCCGATGCTTACTTTGCCAGCCGCCCACTCGATTCTCGTATCGGCGCCTGGGCCTCGCCGCAAAGCCAGGTGATTAGCGGGCGCGCTGTGCTGGTGGCCAATGCGGCCAAATATGCCGCACAGTTCTTGCTGAACCCGCCACGCCCTGTGCATTGGGGCGGCTACCGCCTGCGGCCAGACAACTGGCAGTTCTGGCAGGGGCGCAAAAGCCGCTTACATGATCGCTTGGAATACCGCTTACAGGGCGACCCCGACGGCCAATGGCTACGCCAGCGCCTGGCGCCCTAAACGCTGGCGCAACCACTGCACACTTTTTCTCGCGCAGCTAGCATGCCCCGCTTTGCCGCCAATCTGTCCATGCTTTATACCGAGCATGCTTTTCTAGACCGCTTCGCCGCCGCCGCGCAAGATGGTTTTAACGCGGTGGAATATCTGTTTCCCTATGTTTTTTCCGCCGCAGCGCTGCAACAACAATTGCAAGACCTTGGCTTAGAGCAAGTGCTGTTTAACGCACCCCCAGGCGATTGGGACGCCGGAGAGCGTGGCCTGGCCTGCCTGCCCGGCCGCGAAGCCGAGTTTCGCGCGGGTTTTGCCAAGGCACTGGATTACGCCGCCGCGCTTGCCTGCCCGCGCGTGCATGTGATGGCTGGGATAGCGCCCATTTCTATGGACGCTGCTGTTTTGCAAAAAACCTACCAAGCGAATTTGCAATGGGCTGCTGAAGCGGCCCTGCCTTCAGGCGTTGAGGTGCTGATCGAGCCTATCAACACCCGCGACATGCCTGGCTATTTTCTGAATGCTCAAGACGCAGCGCACCGCATTGTGCAAACCTTGGGCGCCCCCAATTTAAAAGTACAGATGGATCTCTACCACTGCCAGGTGATGGAAGGCGATGTGGCCAGCAAGATACGTCACTACCTGCCCACAGGTCGCGTCAGCCACCTGCAAATTGCCGGGGTTCCCCAGCGGCAAGAGCCCTCGCTCGGTGAACTGAACTATGCCTACCTGTTTGAGGTCATCGACGCGGTGTCCGCGCAATGTGGATGGGATGGCTGGATAGGCTGCGAATACCGGCCCGCACGCGGCGCAGTGCCCGGCGGCACATCGCAAGGATTGGCTTGGCTGCACGCATGGCGAGAATCGCAGGGCTAGACCGCAGTGCGCCGATTGCAACCCAACCCTTAGCACCCAGCGGCCTACTTAAGCTAAGGCAGCTATTGATTGATGCGTATCAATACTGTCGCAAACCATTGCCTTTACAGTAAGCGTCTTACTGATTGTTTTTGAAAGAAGGACCCCTATGAGTACCGCCAGTGCAGCCCAAAGAGCCCGCGTAATGCAAGATATTGAACTCACCATCAAAGACGCCGAAGCCTTGTTGCGCATGACAGCCCATGAAGTGGGCGACGAGGCCGCTCAAGTGCGCGCCCGCGTGCAAGAGCGCCTGCACCGTGCCACACAAGAATTGCAGGACTTCAAGGAAGCCGCTCTCCAAAGCACCAAGGAAGCCGCCGAGGCAACCGAAGCCTACGTGCAGGACCATCCTTGGAAGTCCTTGGGTATCGCCGCGGCGGCGGGCTTGGTCATCGGTTTGCTGATTAGTCGCCGCTAAGCAATTGCCAACATGAGCGAATTACCAGGTGCGGGATTTCTGGCCAGCGTGCGCCAGTTGCTGGCCACCCTACTCGAAACCCTGCACGTACGACTGGAGTTACTGGGTACCGAGCTGGAGCAGGAAAAGCGCCGCGTGTTTTCGGCGCTGGTGCTGGCCGCTGTAGGCTTGGTTTGCCTGGCACTGGCCTTGGTGATGCTCAGTGTCGTCGTCTTACTGATTTTTTGGGACAGCTACCGCTTAGCAGCCGCATGCGCACTGGCCTTGCTGTTTGGCGGTGGGGGCACCTATTTGATGTACCGCGCCAAGCAAACGTTAAGCGCGCCCTCGGGTCTGTTCGAAAACAGCCTGGCCGAACTACAACGCGACCGCGCCAAGGACTAGGCGACCATGGCAACCCCCATTGCCTCGCGCGATGCGCTATTGCTGGAGAGGCAAAACGCTTTACGCGCTCAAAGCGCCATGCTGCGCCAGCGTGCCAGGCACCAAATGGCCACGGTAGTCGCCCCGCTAGCGCAAGTGCAACAGGGCATGCAATGGATGCACAAAGCCACACCGCGCAATGCGCTGTGGGCCTTGACTGCCGCCAGCCTTCTATTTGGAAAAACCCGCCCCTGGGGCCTCAAGGCATTGCGCCTATGGCGTTTGTGGCGCTCCTTGCAGACCTTGTTCGGCCGCTAGTGGGCAGGCGCGCGGCATTGAAGCTGCGCCTTGGCATAGCGCGATTTACTTGACCGCCACCGCGTCCGTCATCCGGTAGTACATGCCATAGGGGTCATCGCCCAGCACGGCAAATTTACCCTCAACCACCACCGGCTCCATGGAATAGCGCACCGGGATTTTGGTGGTCACCTCGACCATGCTCTCGGGTCCGCCCGGGAGGCAAAAAGCACAGGTCAAGGGCACCGAGCTGATCAAGAAATGGCGCTGCTTTTCGCCGGGGTCCAGCGGCATCATGAAGCCTTGAACGCGCTGGGTTTTCTGATGCAAACCCTGTTGCGCAGATCCGAAGACCGGCAGGATACGGTTCTTCACCGTTTTGGTTTTGACATCGGTCAGCACCGACCAGGGGACTACATCAGCGCGCGGCTGCAAAGGTGCAAACGGGCTGTTAGCCCCGTGCTCGCCCGCACCCGTTCCCATCGGGACCGCCAGTGCTTGGCTGGGAGCACTTGGGGCTGACGCGCCGGGCGCAGTCGCGGATTGTGCAAGCGCGGCGCCGTGGGCCGCCATGAGCGACCATGCGACGCAAGCCCACCATACATACCTCTTGGGAACCGCTAGCTTCATACCAACTCCTTGAGCGACGCTATGCGCCGAATTCTGAATATTTAATGCTGGTGCTTCATGCCGCACATTTTGCCAATCGCCAGCCCTTTGCAAGCGGCTTGCAATTGGGCTTCGCAAAGGTCTTCGCTTTTGCCGGCCTCCAAACATTTGGCAGCGCCTTCATGGGCTGCTGCCATCGCTCGGTGGCGCGCAATATCCTCCTGGCGTTCTTTATCGCCGTGTTTATCTGCAGCAAAAGCGAGCATGCAGCATAAAGCCAAGGCACTCAATAATACTTTTTTCATGGTCTATTCCCTCGTCTGAAGTAGTTGTAAAACATCGCTGCGGTAGGCCTGCCAAACCGGCAGCACAGCCGCGCCCAAGGCCACCAGCGCCGCCAGCACGGGCACTACCCACAGCGTCGACGGCCAAAGCAGGCCGGTGGCCATCAGCTGGCTTTGCAGGCCCAGCACCCAGCCCAAGGCCAGAACAAACGCCTGACCCAAGGCCAAGCCGCAAAGCGCAGACAAGAGCGCCAACCAGAGCGCCTCTGCCATCAACAATGCGGCAATCCGACTGGCCGGTGCGCCTAACATGCGCAGCAAAGCCAAGTCGCCTCGGCGCTCGCGCACCGCATTCCATAAAGCAATGAACACGCTCAGGCCCGCGGTAAATAGCAGCAGACCAGCAAAAGCACGCAGCACATCGGTGCCTAGCCCCAGCATATGCAATAAGCGGGTCACTTCAAGCGCCGGTGCGGCCGCTTGCATTTCGGTTGTGGTGTTCACCCAGCGCGGAAAAGTCACGGCTGCCAGCGGGCTGGTATAGCGCACCAATGCCATCGTGACTTCGCGTTCGTCCTCCAGGGTTTGGCGGTCATCTTCCTCCAGCCCGTGGGCGTCTTCATGCACTTTCCAGACGGAGGCACTGTCGGTGATGATCAGTCGGTCAACAACGCCGCCCTGCGGTGCGAGCACCCCTACCACGGCATAGGCCTGGTCGCCGTGGGCATGGCCGCCTGCGCCCAAGCCATGGGAGCCTGCAAATTGTTGACCTAGCTGCAAACCTAAGGTCCGCGCCACTGTGGCACCCAGCACCACTTGCATGGGTGCATCCCACACGCGACCTTGCGCCAGCGTGGCCTGGTAATGGGTGAGGTAATCCGGGGAGGTACCCACAATCCGGTAACCTTGCAAGTTATCACCCAGGCTGATAGGAATCACTTGTGCAACCAGTGGGTTTTTCTTGAGCGCATTGACCGCTGCCAAGGGAACGTTGCCCGGAGGTACGTCCAAGTGCAGTACGCCGGACAAAATCAATTGCATAGGGCTGCCCTTAGCCCCCACCACCGCATCGATTCCGGCCAGGTCGCGGTCAAAAGCACGCTCTACATGGTGCGACACCAGCAATAAAAACGTCATCGAGCCCAAACCCAGACTCAATAGCAACACATTGAGAAAAGCCGCCATGGGGCGCGCCCACACATAGCGCCAGGCATAGGACAGCGTGTTCATATCGGTGTCCTCGCAGCGGCCGCGCTGGATGCGGTATCCCGCGTTGCCGAAGCAAGCTGCAGCAAAGTCGGCGCAAGGGCCGAGGTCAGCGCTAAGGCCTGCGCGACACGCGCATCATGCGTGGCAATGACCAAGGTCGCATGGTGCTGCTGCGCAGCTTGCACCAGCAATTGCACTGCGTCATGCGCTGCCGCATCGTCCAGGCTGGCGGTGGGTTCGTCGGCCAGGATCAGTCGGGGCTGCATCAAGACCGCCCGCGCCAGGGCGACGCGCTGCGCCTGCCCACCTGACAGCTGCCCGGGAAAACGCTGGGCCCATTGCGCCACGGCCAATTGGTCCAAGACCTGCCGCACCCGCTGCGCATCGACCGGCAAGCCTGCGGCCCAAAAAGCCAGCTCCAGGTTGTGCTGCACCGTCAAGGCGGCACTTAAATGCAGCTTTTGGGGCAAAAATCCTATGCTGCGCGCCCGCCAGGCATCGGCGCTGCGTCCGGCCAAAGCCCGCAAATCCTGCCCCGCTACCCGCAGCGCACCTTGTTGCGCTGGCACCAGCGCCGCCAGCAAGGCCAACCAGGTTGATTTCCCGCTGCCCGAGGGACCGCTGAGCAGGACGATGGCGCCTTGCGACACCGTTACATCGGGGAATTCCAAGTACTGGCTGGCACCATAGGCAAATTGCAATTGCTGCGTTTCAATCATACAAATATGGCTGTCGGAGACATTGGATATCAGGGCTTTGCCAGGCGCGCAAATGTCTTTCGGAACTTGGCCACTTTGGGTGCGGCCACCGCCAGGCAGTAGCCCTGGCTGGGATTCTTGGCAAAGTAGTTCTGGTGGTATTCCTCGGCGCGTGCATAGTTAGACAGCATCTGCAGCTCGGTCACAATGGGCTTGCCCCAGTGGCCCGCCGCATCCAGCGCCTGCACCATGTCCGTAGCTGCTTGCAGTTGCTCGGGGGTGGTGCAGTAAATGCCGCTACGGTATTGGGTGCCTACGTCATGGCCCTGGCGGTTCAGGGTCGTCGGGTCGTGAATAAGGAAAAAAATCTCCAGCAACTCGACCAAGCTGATCTGCTGCGGGTCATACTCCAGACGCACCACCTCGTTGTGGCCGCTGGTCCCGGTACAGACCATCTCGTAGTTGGGATGGGGGGCGTGTCCGTTGCTGTAGCCGGACTCCACCTGCGTGAGACCACGCACCTGCAAAAACACCGATTCGGTGCACCAGAAACATCCTCCCCCCAGGACCAGGGTGTGTGTGGCAGCGGCCATGCGAAAGATCTCCTATGTATCCAGACCGAATGGTCAGCCCCCGAGCATACGGCGCTTGCATGTCCCCTCAGTGAAGCCCAGGTAGCGCAAGGCCTTTTGCTGGCTCTGCGCATCAGACATTTCATCCAAGCACCCAGGCGCGAAAAGCGGCCTGCCCCGCAGCGCAGGGGTGCGAGGACGCGGCTTGGGGTTACACTACTAACCAACTGGTCAGTAAAAATGCAGTTGATCAAAAACCTCTTCCAACCCACCTGTCCCATCCCGGTCAAGCGCGAACGTCGCAAAGAAGCGCGTCCTGGCGAATTGCTCCAGGCAGCACTAGCGCTGTTTGTGGAAAAAGGCTTTGCGGCCACCAAGGTGGAAGACGTGGCGCGGATGGCCGGCGTATCCAAGGGCACTTTGTTCCTTTATTTCAGCAGCAAAGAAGAGCTCTTCAAGGCCGTGGTGCGGGACAAGATCGTGGGCCAGCTGTCGCAGTTTCATGCCGCCATTGACGCCTTCCAAGGCCCCACCGACCAACTGATGCGCACGTTTTTGCATGCCTGGTGGCGGCACGCCGACGCCACCCAAAGTAGCGGTATTGCCAAGCTGATGCTCAGCGAGGGCCAGCAATTCCCAGAATTGGCCGCTTTTTACCGCGAAGAGGTGATCGACCCCGCGCGCGAATTGATTGCACGCGTGCACGCACGCGGCGTAAAGTGCGGCGAATTTCGGCCCATCGATCCGACCTACGGCCCATTGACGCTGCTTTCGTCCATTCTGTTTTTAGCCTTGTGGCGTCACGCACCGGCCTTGAGCCCAGCGCAGATAAGCCCTTTGCAACCACTGGCCTACTTGGATGCCTTGATTGATACTTACCTTAGCGGGGTGTTGCTGCGCGACGCGAAGCACCCCGCACTTGACGCATAAACCTTATGAAATCGAAATTACCCTGGATTTTTCTGGTACTCGCGCTTGCCGCAGGCGGCGGCGCGTTCCAATGGCAACGCACCAAAGGCAGCGCAGTCGCGACCAACTCCGCGGGCACACCGGCAAACCCTGCATCGGCCGCCAGTGCATCTGCCAAGCCCTTGCCCGTGGTTGCTCTGGCCGCCAGCGACTTGGTGAGTGTGCAGACCATTCCGCTAGTGCAAATGCTGCCGATTTCCGGTCCCGTCAAAGCGTTCAATTCGGCGTTTGTCAAAGCCCGCGTGGCAGGCGAATTGCAAGACCTGCTCGTGCGCGAAGGCGACTATGTCAAAGCTGGGCAAGTGATTGCGCGCGTGGACAGTACCGAATACCAGGCGCGCCTGCGCCAAGCCCAGCAACAAGCCCAGTCAGCCAAAGCCCAGGTCGATATTGCCCAGCGCACCTACGACAACAACCGCTCGCTGGTGGAGCAGGGCTTTATTTCCAAAACCGCGCTAGAGATTTCGGCCTCCAATCTGGCAGCCAGCCAGGCCAGTTACCAAGCAGCGCAATCGGGTGTGGACGTACTACAAAAATCTTTGGACGATGCCGTGATGCGGGCGCCTATTAGCGGACAGGTATCGCAACGCTTGGCACAAAACGGCGAACGCGTGGCCATTGATGGCCGGGTGGTGGAGATTGTGGATCTGGCACAACTAGAAATGGAAGCCAGCCTGAGCGCCGAGGACGCCGCGCGGGTGCGACTGGGCCAAGTGGCACAGGTAAGCATTGACGGCAGCGCAGACGGCGTGTCCGCCAGGGTCGTGCGGGTCAACCCGAATGCCACCATCGGCAGTCGCGCGGTAGTGGTGTACCTAGCACTCGCGCCCCATGCACAACTGCGACAAGGACTCTTCGTACAAGGCAGTTTGTCTACCGGCAGCCGCACCGGCCCCGCACTGCCCTTGAGCGCGGTGCGGACAGATAAGCCGCTGACCTATGTGCAAATCATTGTGGACGGCAAAGTCGAGCATCAGTCCGTGGTAACCGGCTTTATCGGCGACTACCAGGGTCAAGCCATGGTCGAAGTCATGGGTTTGCCCGCAGGCACGCGGGCACTCCTGGGCAGCGTGGGCGCATTGCTTGCGGGCACGCCGGTCACCGTGAACGAAGCGGGCAAATAATTTATGTGGTTTACCCGCGTCAGCCTGCACAACCCGGTGTTGGCGACCATGATGATGGCCGCGCTGGTGGTGCTGGGCCTGTTCTCCATGAATCGGCTCAAGGTCGATCAGTTTCCGAACATTGACTTCCCCACCGTAGTCGTCATTACCGATTACCCCGGCGCAGCACCCGAGATTGTCGAGAGCGAAGTGTCCAAAAAACTGGAAGAAGCGGTCAACTCGATCGCCGGCATCAGCTCTCTGACCTCGCGCAGCTACGAAGGCCAATCGGTGGTCATCATCAACTTTGACCTGACCATGGACGGTCGCAAAGCGGCAGACGATGTGCGCGAGAAAGTTGCCTCCGTCAAGCCTTTATTGAGAACCGAAGTGAAGGAGCCGCGCGTTTTGCGCTTTGACCCTTCGGCCAAAGCCGTTTGGTCCGTCGCCATCTTGCCCGACGGCACAGGCCCAGCGCTCAGCCCCGTCGAGTTGACCAATTGGGCCGAGCAGGTGTTTAAAAAGCGCTTGGAAAACGTGCCCGGTGTCGGCTCGGCCAGCGTGGTTGGCGGAACCAAACGCGAGATCAATATTTACCTCAACCCGCAAGCCATGGAGTCCCTGGGTATCACGCCCGACCAAGTGATAGCTGCGGTGCGCAATGAGAACCAGGACATGCCCTTAGGCAGCATTCGGTCCTTAGACCAGGAACGGGTGATTCAGATCTCCGGACGCATGCAAAGGCCTGCGGATTTTGGCAACATCATCATCACCCGCAAAAACGGGGCACCAGTGCGCGTGGGCCAGATCGCGCAACTCAAAGACGGCGCGCAGGAAGTGGAAAACCTGGCCCTGTACAACGGGCAGCGGACCTTGCTGTTGTCGGTACAAAAATCCCAGGACGACAATACGATTGCCGTCGTCGATGGCTTGGAAAAAACACTGGCCGAGGTGCGTAAACAAGTACCCGCAGGCATCCGTCTGGAAACCATTACGGACGGGTCGCGTCAAATCCGGGTGTCGGTAGACAACGTCAACCGCACGCTGGTTGAAGGCGCTGCGCTGACCGTCCTGATTGTGTTCTTGTTCCTCAATTCCTGGCGCTCGACCATCATCACCGGCCTGACGCTGCCCATTGCCCTGATAGGCACATTTTTATTCATGTACATGCTCGGCTTTACGATCAATATGATCAGCATGATGGCGCTCAGCCTGTGCGTGGGTTTGCTGATTGACGATGCCATCGTGGTGCGCGAAAACATTGTGCGCCACATCCAGATGGGCAAGACACCATTTCAAGCCGCCATGGATGGCACGCAAGAGATTGGCTTGGCGGTGCTAGCGACGACGCTGTCTATCGTGGCGGTGTTTTTACCGATTGGATTTATGGCCGGCATCATCGGCAAGTTCTTCCACGAGTTTGGCCTGACGATCGTGGTAGCCGTGCTGATCTCTATGTTCGTGAGCTTCACGCTGGACCCTATGCTATCGAGCGTCTGGCACGACCCCAGCGTGGAAAGTCATGGCAAACACAGCGGGCCTGCGAATTGGTATGACAAAACGATAGGCCGCGTCACGGGCTGGTTTGACCGGGGCACGGACTACCTGGTGGATGTGTACCAAAGTATTTTGCGTTGGGCACTGGGGCATAAATTGGCCACCGTGTTGCTGGCGCTGGGTATTTTTGTGGCCAGCGTATTGATGGTGCCACTGCTGGGCACCGAGTTCGTACCCAAGTCGGATTTTTCAGAGACCACTGTCAACTTCTATACCCCGGTCGGCTCCTCCTTGGAAGTGACCGAGGCGCGCGCCAAACAGGTCGAAGCCATCGTGCGCGATTTCCCAGAAGTGCGCTACACGCTGACCACGATCAACACCGGCAATGCGCAGGGCAAGATGTACGCCAGCATTTACATACGCATGGTGGACCGCAAAGCGCGCAAGCGCGGCATCGAAGAGATATCCACCATTTTGCGCGAACGCTTGGCCCATGTGCCGGGCATTACCGTCACGCATATTGGTTTGTTCGATTCCGTAGGCGGTAGCAAACAAATCACGTTCTCAGTGCTGGGCGGCGACATCCAAACCTTGGAGCGCATCGCGCAAAGCGCATTGCCCAAGCTGCGCGACATCCCCGGTCTGGTGGACCTGGACTCCAGCGTGAAACCCAATAAGCCGACGCTGGAATTGCAAGTCAACCGCGATGCGGCCTCCGACTTAGGCATCAGCCTGTCCCAGATTGGCAACAGCCTGCGCACCCTGGTGGCCGGGCAAACCGTGGGCAATTGGCGCGCCAGTGACGATCAAACCTACGACGTCAACGTGCGGCTCAACCCGAGCGCGCGTGACAGTGCTGGCGACCTGGAACGCATGCCCCTAGCGATGGGCAGCAATGCAGATGGATCCGGTCGCATCGTGCGCTTGAACCAGGTCGCCAAACTGGCGGAGACCCGAACCTCCAACCAAATCAACCGGCGTGACTTGCTACGCGAGGTGTCGATCAGCGCCAACGTCAGCGGGCGCTCCGCGGGCGAAGTGTCCAAGGACATCAAAAAAGTGATGGACGCCATCAGCATGCCACCGGGCTACAGCACGCAATTTAGCGGCTCTACCAAAGACATGGCGGACTCTTTCGGCTATGCCGTGTCGGCGCTAGCGCTGGGCATTGTGTTCATTTATATGATTTTGGCCAGCCAGTTCAAAAGCTTTTTGCAGCCGCTTGCGCTGATGACGGCCCTGCCGCTGACCCTGATTGGCGTGGTGCTGGCGCTCATGGCTTTTCGCTCCACCCTGTCCATGTTCTCGATCATCGGGGTGCTCATGCTCATGGGCTTGGTCACCAAAAACGCGATTTTGCTGGTGGACTTTGCCATTCGGGCGCGGGCGGGCGGTACAGACGCACTGGGCCGCGCCGTCCCCGGCATGGACCGCAATGCCGCCTTGTTAATGGCCGCTAAGGTGCGCTTGCGCCCGATTTTGATGACGACGCTGGCCATGATTTTCGGCATGGTGCCCTTGGCTTTTGCACTCTCCGAAGGATCGGAAATGCGCGCACCTATGGGCCAGGCGGTCATCGGCGGGGTCATTACCTCGTCTCTGCTGACCCTGGTCGTGGTACCCGTGGTGTATTGCTATTTGGACGATCTGGGTCAATGGATCCGCCGTTTATTCGGGCTGCCGGCACCTGCCCTGATGGCGCCGTCACCAGCCGCCGGTAAAATTGGCCCCGTCTGAACTGCGCTCCCGAAAGTATTGTTATGAACCTTGCCAACATTGCCCAAGCCCGATTCAATATGATTGAGCAGCAAATCAGGCCTTGGAACGTGCTCGATGCCGATGTACTGAACCTGCTGGCCGATGTACGGCGCGAGGAGTTCGTACCCTTGGCGCACCAAGCTTTGGCCTTTGCCGATTTGGAAGTACCCCTGGGCCACGGCCAGTACATGCTGGCCCCACGGCTAGAAGCGCGCATGCTGCAAGACTTGCAAATCCAGCCCCATGAAAAAGCACTCGAGATCGGCACCGGCTCGGGTTACATGGCTGCGCTGTTAGGACATAGGGCACACAGCGTGCTGAGCTTAGAGAGCAACCCTGCGCTGGCCGCCAGTGCACGTGCCCATCTACAAAAAGCCGGATTGCACAACGTCGAAGTACGGGTTGCGGATGGCTCGCAAGCCCAGAGCAGCCTGGGCACATTTGACGCGATTGTACTCAGCGGCTCGGTGCCCCAGGTGCCCCAGCATCTGCTGAACCTCTTGGCCGTGGGCGGACGCCTGATAGCGATTGTGGGCGACGAACCCATCATGTCGGCGCAGCTCATTACCCGCGTCAGCGACACCGCCTTGCGCAGCACCACACCCTGGGACGCCAATGCGCCACGTCTGCACGGTTTTGCAGAACATTCGCAGTTCCACTTCTAAAGCGCTACCGATCCAACAATGATTGCACAGGTTCGACCCGCTGATTTCGCCGCTTGGTTGGCGTCTGTCGCGCAATCGCATCCCTTGGACGCGCCAGTGTTGCTGGATGTGCGCGAACCTTATGAGCTGGGCTGGGCGCAGTTAGCACACGGCCCTAACTTTCGCGTCCTCGCCATCCCCATGGCGCATGTGCCTGCACGGCTGGCTGAGCTTGATCCCGACCAACCGATTGCCTGCTTGTGCCACCATGGCATGCGTAGTATGCAGGTGGCCCGCTTTTTAGCCAGTAATGGTTTTGGCCATGTGGTCAATGTCGACGGTGGTATCGATGCCTGGTCGACCCAGGTCGATAGCGCGATTGCGCGTTATTGACGCCAAATAATTATTCGTTGCCCCATGCCAACCGGCCCCCACCACATCCTATTAACGACCGAGAAACTGCCCATGACCTACCACTTCCCCCCCCTGCGTATGCGCCCTCTTGCCCTGATGTTGGCCCTCGGCCTGGCAGGTGCTGCGCAAGCGCAAAGCCTGGTGGATTTGTATGCTGCAGCGCGTGATTTTGACGCGACCTACCAGTCCGCCAAGGCCCAAAACGAGGCCAATCTGTACAAAGCAGACCAGACCTTGGCGCTGGTCCTGCCCAAAGTCGGCATCAATGCCACCATGAGCGCCGGCTTGGCACAAGCAGACCGGGGCTTTAACAACAACACCATGACGCTGGACGCCAGCCAAGGCCTGTACCGGCCCGCGGACGACGCCAGTTTTGCGCAAAGCCGTAAGGCAGTGCAGCAGGCGGCCAGCGCATTGCAAACCGCCGAGCAGGAACTGATTCTGCGCCTGAGCCAGGCCTACTTTGATGTACTGGCCTCCACCGACAGCCTGGAA
>CANKNK010000009.1 GCA_947483455.1 Comamonadaceae bacterium
AAATTGGTCGGCACAAAGCCGATATCGGCCAGGGTTGGCACGCCCTGACGGTAAGCCGCCGGGAGGCTGGCCAGCTTCTTGGCTAAGGCGCTGCCATCGTGGGTAGGCACAGCCCTGCCGCCCAGGCGCGCCAGCCAAGCGCGCAAATAAGGTGTGAACACGCCATAAGGTTTGCCGGTTTGGGTCAGGATTTCGCGCTGCTCAAACACCACATGGTCTTTCACGCTCACCCAGGCCTTGCGCATGCGCGCCAGCGCGCTTTGCACCTGGGCGTCGCGGGCCAAAGCCTGCGGCTCGTAATCGCGGGCGCAAAACACGGCGTCCACGTCCAGCGCCTGCGCCAGCGCTGGGATGTCCTCTTGCGCCCAGCCATGGCGCACGATCAGGCCGGTGTGCGCCGCTTCGCCCAGTGCGCGCAATTGCGCATCCATGGCGGCCAGCGATTCGCGGATGAACTCCACCCGGCGATCCGCGCGCGGCAAGGGATCCAAAATGGCGCGATCCAAAATAAAGACGCAATGCACTTGCGCGCAGGATTGCAGGGCTGTGGCCAAGGCGGCGTTGTCCGTCAGGCGTAAATCGCGGCGCAGCCAGACCAGGCCGGAGGAATAAGTGCTTTGCATGCCTGTCGTTAAAATGGTTTTATGTCCGGCGATTTTGCATCCACCAACCTCACGCACCATTTTTTGATCGCGATGCCAGGTTTGGAAGACGGGCTTTTCTCTAAAAGCGTGGTCTATTTATGCGACCACAGCCCACGCGGGGCCTTGGGGCTGATCATCAACAAGCCCTCCGAAATCAATTTATCCGACTTGTTTGGCAAAGTCGATTTGTCCTTGCAGCGCGCCGATCTGGCCGCGCAGGCGGTGCTGCAAGGCGGCCCCCTGCATGAGGAACGCGGTTTTGTGCTGCACGAGGCTTTGCCCGACGCGTCCGATAGCACGGCAGCCGCCCCCTATGCTTCTAGCATGGTCATCCCCGGCGGTTTGGCGATGACGACCTCGCGCGACGTGCTCGAAGCCCTAGCCGGCGGACAGGGGCCTAGCAAAGTGCTGGTATCGCTGGGCTATGCGTCTTGGGGCGAAGGCCAACTAGAGAGTGAGCTAATGCGCAATAGCTGGCTGACCGTAGACGCCGAGAAAGCCATTATTTTTGATACCCCGGTCAATCAGCGCTACGAGCGCGCACTCGATCTGCTGGGATTAAAGGCCTGGATGATCGCCCCGCAGGCGGGTCACGCATGAACGCCCTGGCCATGCCCGCGCCCGCTGGGCACATGCCCCCGACCCAGGCACAGTCGGTGCCAACGGATTTGCAGCGTTTCATGGCATTTGATTTCGGTACCCGGCGCACCGGCGTCGCGGTGGGCAGCCGTTTGCTGGGCGCTGCGCAGCCGCAGGCCACCATCAGCGTTTCGGGCGATGCGCGCTTTGCGCAGATAGCGCTGCGTCTCAAGGAGTGGGAGCCACAGGCTTTGGTCGTCGGCGTGCCTTATCACCCGGACGGCGCACCCCACGACAATACGCTGCGCGCGCAAAAGTTTGGACGCCAGTTGCGGGGCCGCTTCGGCCTGCCGGTGTTTGAGGTGGACGAGCGTTACAGCACCACCGAAGCCCTGGCCGGTGGCGCCACAGACGCGGATGCGGCCTCGGCCTGCATCATCTTGGAGCAGTTTTTGCGGAGCTTGTCGCCATGACCCTGGTTCTCAATGCCGAAGCCCTGTACCTGGAGCTGCTGCGTGGCGTGCGCCTGCTATGCCAGGCCGACAGCCGTTTGGTCGGCATCACCTCCGGTGGCGCTTGGCTGGCCGAGCGTTTGCACCAAGACCTGGGCTTGCCCGGCGCCTTTGGCACGATTTCTTCTGCCATGCACCGCGACGACTTTGCCAAGCGCGGCCTAGCTGCCAGTGGCAAGACGCATTTGCCCTTTGAAATCAAAGATGCGCATTTGGTGGTGCTGGACGATGTGCTCTACACCGGGCGCACCATACGCGCGATTACCAATGAATTGTTCGACTATGGCCGCCCGGCGAGCGTGCGCCTGGCCGTGATGGTCGACAGAGGCGGGCGCGAGTTGCCCATACAAGCGGACTTTGCCGCCGCGCGCGTGACGCTGGACGCGGGCCAGTCGCTGGCCCTGGCGCGTGATGCGGCGGGTGCCTTTAGCTTTGATGTGAAAGAAAAATAAGTCATGTTGCACCGGCGTAATCCGCAACTCAATCAGCACGGCGAGCTGATTCACCTGCTGTCCACCGAAGGCTTGTCACGCGACATCTTGACGCATATTTTGGATACGGCCGCGCAGTTTGTGTCGGTCAGCGACCGCGAGGTGAAAAAAGTGCCGCTGCTGCGCGGCAAAAGCGTGTTCAATTTGTTTTTCGAAAACAGCACACGCACGCGCACTACATTTGAAATTGCAGCTACCCGCTTGTCGGCAGATGTCATTAATTTAGATATCGCCCGCTCCTCGGCTTCCAAAGGCGAATCTTTGCTGGACACCATTGCCAACCTCAGCGCCATGGCGGCGGATATTTTTGTAGTGCGCCACAGCGAATCGGGGGCGCCTTACCTGATTGCGCAACATGTGGCACCGCATGTGCATGTCGTCAATGCGGGCGATGGCCGCCATGCCCACCCCACCCAGGGTTTGCTGGACATGTACACCATCCGGCATTACAAAAAAGACTTTACGAATTTGACGGTGGCGATCGTAGGCGATGTCCTGCATTCGCGGGTGGCGCGTTCGGACATCCATGCCTTAACGACGCTGGGCTGCGCCGAGGTGCGCGTGGTGGGGCCGCGTACCCTGGTGCCCGGCGACATGGCCCAAATGGGTGTGCGCGTGTTCAACACCTTGGAAGAAGGTATCAAGGGCTGCGACGTCATCATCATGTTGCGCCTGCAAAACGAGCGCATGAACGGTGCTTTGCTACCTTCTAGCCATGAGTATTTCAAGAGTTTTGGCCTGACCGCAGAGAAGCTGGCCTTGGCCAAGTCCGATGCCATCGTGATGCATCCGGGCCCCATCAACCGGGGGGTGGAAATTGATTCCACCGTGGCCGACGGCATGCAAAGCGTGATCTTGCCGCAAGTGACCTTTGGCATTGCCGTGCGCATGGCGGTGATGGGCATCGTCGCGGGCAATGAAGCATGAGGGCCAGGCCATGAAACTACTGATTCGCAACGGACACTTGCTGGACCCGGCCAGTGGCCTGGACGCGCCCGGCGATGTGGCTATCGCCGATGGGCGCGTGCTGGCGCTGGGCCAGATACCCGCAGATTTTGTGCCGGTGCAAACCCTGGACGCCCAAGGCTGCATGGTGATGCCCGGTTTGGTGGACTTGGCCGTGCGCTTGCGCGAGCCCGGCCATGAGCATGAAGGCATGCTGGCGTCTGAGTTGGCTGCCGCAGTGGCCGGCGGCGTGACCTGCTTGGTATGCCCACCCGATACCGACCCGGTGCTCGACGAGCCTGGCCTGGTGGAAATGCTGCGCTTTCGGGCGCAAAGCCTGCACCAGGCCCGGGTACTGCCGCTGGGCGCGCTGACCCGTGGCCTCAAGGGAGAAGTGCTCACGGAGATGCTGCAACTGCGCGAAGCCGGGTGCGTGGGTTTTAGCCAGGCGGAGGTCGGTATCGCCAACACCCAGGTGTTGATGCGGGCCATGCAATACGCGCGCTCTTTTGGCTACACCGTTTGGTTGCGTCCGCAGGAATTGCATTTGGGCAAGGGCGTCGCCGCCAGTGGCCCGCTGGCCACGCGCATGGGCTTGAGCGGCGTGCCAGTGGCTGCTGAGACGATTGCATTGCACACGATTTTTGAGCTGGTGCGTGCTACCGGCGCACGGGTGCATATCTGCCGCCTGAGCAGCGCCGCCGGGGCGCAGCTGCTGCGCCAGGCCAAGGCCGAGGGATTGCCGGTAACGGGTGATGTGAGTATCAACTCCCTGCACTTGACGGATATGGATGTGGGCTACTTTGACAGCCGCACCCGCCTGAATCCGCCGCTGCGCCAGCAGCGCGACCGCGAGGCTTTGCGCCAGGCGCTGCAAGACGGCACGATAGACGCGCTGGTGTCCGACCACATGCCGGTGGGTGCCGATGAAAAAGAATTGCCATTTGCCGAGGCCGAGCCTGGTGCGACCGGCCTGGAGTTGCTACTGAGTCTGGCACTGAAGTGGGCGCGCGACAGCCATCTGCCGCTGGTGCAGGCCTTGGCCTGTGTGACGCATCGCAGTGCTGACGTGCTGGCCGCCAGTCAGGGCAGCGCCCAAGGTGGCATGGGCCGCCTGGCGGTGGGCGCTAAGGCCGATGTCTGCGTGTTCGACCCGCAAGCGGCTTGGACGGTGCAGGCCGCTGGATTACGGAGCCAAAGCAAGCACACGCCCTTTGGCGGCTATGAATTACCCGGCCAAGTGCGCGCCACCCTCGTCGCTGGTCGGCTGGCCTACCAGGCGCCGGGCACGGTGCTTCACTAAACCGGCCGGCCCCGCGCGGTGCTCACGCCCTCCAAACTGCGCGGCGCCTGGCGCCTGGTGCGTCTGTTTGTGCATTTGCTGCGCGGCTGGTGGACCATACGCTGGTATTTCCCCGGTTGGCCGCAAGCGCGGCGGGACCAAGCGGTGCAGCACTGGTCGCAAGCCATGCTGGCTATTTTGGGTTTGCAGTTGCGCATCGAAGGGCAGTTGCTGCAGCAAGGGCCATTGATGCTGGTGTGCAACCATATTTCCTGGCTGGATATTGCGGTTTTGCATGCGGCGGTGCATTGCCGTTTTATTTCTAAGGACGATATCCGTACCTGGCCGGTGCTGGGCATGCTGGCCAGCGGTGGCGGCACCTTGTACATCAGCCGAGCCTCGCGCCGCGATGCATTGCGCGTGGTGCACCAGATGGCGCAGGCCTTGCGACAGGGCGATGTGCTGGCTTTTTTCCCCGAGGGCACTACCGGCGACGGCAGCACGGTTTTGCCCTTTCACGCCAATTTATTGCAAGCGGCGATTGTGGCCGATGCGCCAGTGCAGGCGCTGGGCCTGCTTTTTGAAGACGCCGCCAGTGGGGCGCCCAGTTTTGCGCCTTGCTATGTGGGGGATGAAAGCCTGCTCGAATCTGCCTGGCGCACGGTTTGCGCGCCGCCCCTGCGTGCCGTGCTGCGCTGCGCCCCGGCGCAAAGTGCCCAAGGCCGTGCGCGCCGCGAATTTGCCAGCGCCTTGCGCGAGACGGTTATCGGGCTACGCGCTGGCTGAGCGGACCTTGAGGCGAATCGCGGTAATATCGTGGCCCTCGCGCGACAGGCGCCCTAGCAAACTGGGCTGTAGTTGGCGTAACTTGGCGGCGATGGCGGTGGAGTCCACCAGCAGGCACCAGACCTGGCCTTCAATAGGTCCGGCTTGCACGCCTTGGCGCAGTCCGGGGGGTAGCAAGGCAGTGATGCAGCGCAAGCAAGCGCTGGATTGGGCACTTAAGTCCACCAAACGGGCCAGTGTGGGCGAGTCCATGCTGGCTTGAAGCACCGAAAACGAGGTGTGGGAACGGCGCATCGAAACATTTCAGGGGGTAGCGTATGCAATTGATTATCACGGATCCCAGGCTCTCGCGCAGTTATGTGCTGCAAACCAGCCCTGGCGGCGTAGCGCTGGCCCTGGCAGGCTTTTTCATTGCGGTGACCCTGGTCTCTGCCATGATTTACCACTGGATTTTGCTCAAAGGCGCGCGCGAAGGTTGGCCGGTCATCAGCCAGGTCATGCGCCTGGTGGTGAAGGACGAGTTTGACCAGCGCGACCGCTATGTGCGTGAAAACATCGAAGTGCTGGCCAAGCGTATGGGGGAGATGCAGGCCAAATTGATGCAAATGGAGTCGCTGGCCGAGCGCGTGTCGGGGCTGGCGGGGCTGGATCCGGCGCAAGTGCGCACCACGCCCGGTCGCGGCGGCACGCTGGTGGCCGGACGCAATATGAATCTGCAAGAGCTGCAAACCATCATGGACCATATCGAGGTCGATACCGGTGCCCGCAACGACCTAATGACGGCGATCGAGTCGCGGCTGTTCGAGCAAAAGATCAAGAAACTGATGATCCCTACGCAGATCCCCGTGCCTGAGGTCAGTACCGGTTCGGGCTTTGGCTGGCGCATCGACCCGTTTAACGGAATGAGCGCCTTGCACCAAGGCCTGGATTTTCCTGCGCCCATTGGCACCACCGTGCTCTCGGCCGCGGGCGGCGTGGTCGTGACGCAGGAGCTGCAGCCTCATTATGGAAACGTGATTGAGATAGACCACGGCAACGAGGTGTTGACGCGCTATGCCCATCTGTCGCGCAGTTTTGTCAAAAAAGGCGATTTGATCAAGCGGGGTCAAAAAATGGCAGAGGTTGGCAATACCGGCCGCTCCACCGGGCCCCACCTGCATTTTGAGGTCTTGGTACGCGGTGTAGCGCAGGATCCGCAGAAATTCTTGGCCATGGGCCGCAAAGAGGCGGACAAGACGGCGCAACGCTAAAATCGCCGATTCAGCCAGGGCGGGTGTGCGGCGCATTTTTGCGCGGCCTTAACTCTTTCAAATCATCCACAACGGACTACCACTGCGCTGTTCTGTGAGCAATCTGGTCTCGCAGGGCGGACTTTCTACCGATGCCACTCTCCTTTCTCACCAAGTTATTTGGAAGCCGCAATGACCGCCTGCTCAAGCAGTACCGCACGTCCGTCGCGCGTATCAACGCGCTGGAGCCGCAGTACGAGGGCTTGAGCGACGAGGCCTTGCGTGGCAAAACCACGGAATTTAAAGCCCGCGTGGCGGGCGGCGAGACCTTGGATGCGATCCTGCCCGAGGCTTTTGCGGTGGTGCGTGAAGGGGCCAAGCGCGTCATGAAAATGCGTCACTTTGACGTGCAGCTGATGGGCGGCATGGCGCTGCACCATGGAAAGATTGCAGAAATGGGTACCGGCGAGGGCAAGACTTTGACGGCAACCCTGCCGGTGTACCTCAACGCCCTGACCGGCAAAGGGGTGCATGTGGTGACGGTCAATGACTACCTGGCCGGACGCGATGCGCGCTGGATGGGGCAGTTATACGGCTTTTTGGGTTTGAGCGTAGGGGTGAACACGCCGCAGGCGCCGCGCGCCGACAAGCAGGCCGCCTATGGCTCGGACATCACCTACGGTACCAATAATGAATACGGCTTTGACTATCTGCGCGACAACATGGTGTATGAGGTCGCAGACCGGGTGCAGCGCGGTCTAAATTTCGCCATCGTGGACGAGGTCGATTCGATTTTGATCGACGAGGCGCGCACGCCACTGATCATCAGCGGTCAGGCCGAAGACCACACCGCCATGTATGTGGCGATCAACACGGTGATTCCCGCCCTCCAGCGCCAAGAGGGCGAGCTGGACTTGCGTACCGGCGAAGGCGTGATTACGCCGGGCGATTTCACCCTGGACGAAAAATCCCAGCAGGTATTCCTCACCGAGCAAGGCCATGAAAGCGCCGAACGTTTGTTGGCGGGCCTGAACCTGATCCCGGCAGGCTCTTCCCTTTACGACCCCGCCAACATCAGCTTGATGCACCATGTGTATGCCGCCTTGCGCGCCAACCATTTGTACCACCGGGACCAGCACTATGTCGTGCAGGACGGCGAGATCGTCATCGTGGACGAATTTACGGGTCGCTTGATGACGGGGCGGCGCTGGAGCGACGGTCTGCACCAAGCGGTGGAGGCCAAAGAAGGTGTAGCGATTCAGGCCGAAAACCAGACACTGGCCTCGATTACCTTTCAGAACTATTTCCGCCTGTACGGCAAGCTATCGGGCATGACCGGTACTGCCGATACCGAGGCCTATGAGTTCCAGGAAATTTACGGCTTGGAGACGGTGGTCATTCCCCCGAATCGCCCCAGCCGTCGTAGCGACCAGCTCGACAGGGTTTATAAAACTACCGCGGAAAAATACAAGGCCGCGATCGATGACATTCGCGAATGTTACGGGCGCGGTCAGCCTGTATTGGTGGGCACGACCTCCATCGAGAACTCGGAAATTATTTCGAATTTACTGACCACAGAAAATCTACCGCACCAAGTGCTCAACGCCAAGCAGCACGCCCGCGAGGCGGACATCGTGGCGCAGGCTGGCCGTGCGCAAATGATTACGATTGCGACCAATATGGCCGGACGCGGTACCGACATTGTGTTGGGCGGTAACGTGGAAAAAGCCATCGAGGGCATGCGCGCCGATGAGTCCATCGATGATGCAACCCGTGTCGCACGTGAAGCGGAGCTGCGCGCGCAGTGGGACATAGACCACAAGCACATCACCAGTTTGGGCGGCTTGCGCATCATTGCCACCGAGCGCCATGAGTCGCGCCGGATTGACAACCAGCTGCGCGGTCGCTCCGGGCGCCAGGGCGACCCTGGCTCATCGCGTTTTTACCTGAGTCTGGATGATGCCCTGATGCGCATTTTTGCCGGCGAGCGCGTCAAAGCCATCATGGACCGGCTCAATATGCCCGAGGGTGAGGCGATTGAGGCGGGCATGGTGACACGCAGCATCGAGAGCGCGCAGCGCAAGGTCGAGGCGCGCAATTTTGATATGCGCAAGCAATTGCTGGAGTACGACGATGTTTCCAACGACCAGCGCAAAGTGATTTACCAGCAGCGCAATGCGATTTTGGACGCGCAGGATTTGAGCGCCCAGATTGCCTCCTTGCGGCGCGGTAGTTTTGAAGACCTGGTGCGTTCTTTTGTACCGGTGGAGTCGGTCGAAGAACAATGGGATATTGCGGGCCTGCAGCGCCAATTGGCCGACGACTGGGGCATCGCCCTAGATTTGGCCGCTCAGGTGAGTGCGGCGAGCGCGATCGGCGACGAGGATATTCTCAACCGGGTGCTGGAGGCGGCAGATGCCGCTTTTGACGCCAAAGTAGCGCATGTAGGTATGAGCGGTTTTACGCAGTTTGAGCGCATGGTGTTGTTGCAAACCATTGACAGCCAGTGGCGCGATCACCTGAGTTCGCTGGACTATTTGCGCCAAGGCATTCATTTGCGTGGTTATGCGCAAAAGCAGCCCAAGCAGGAATACAAGCGCGAGGCTTTCGAATTGTTCGGACAGATGCTCGACTCGGTCAAGAATGAAGTCACCAAGATTTTGATGACCGTGCGCATTCAGTCGGCTGAGCAATTGGACGAGGCCGCCCAGGCCTTGGAAGCCAAGGGCGAGACGCTGAGCAATGTCACCTACACCGCACCCACCGATACCGGCGAGCCCGAAACCGTGTCTTTGGCCGACCTGGGATTACCCCAAGCCAGTGCCGCCGTGCCACGTGTGGGACGTAACGAGCCCTGCCCCTGCGGCAGTGGCAAAAAATTCAAACAATGCCATGGCAGATTAGCTTGAGCTCGCACCATGCCTGTTGATTTAGCTCCCCCGAACCCAGCGCACTTGTTTCCCATCGCTGGCCTGCGCATTGGCGTCGTTGAGGCGGGCATTCGCAAAGTTGGGCGGAAAGACTTGACGCTGTTTTTGCTGGACTCTGGCGCCAGCGTGGGCGCAGTATTCACGTCCAACCGCTTTTGTGCAGCGCCGGTGCAAATCTGCCAAAGCCATTTGGCGTCGGGCGCTTCCATTCGCGCTTTGCTGATTAACACTGGCAACGCCAATGCCGGCACCGGTGCCGATGGCCTGGCCCGTGCCCGCAGCACCTGCGATGCATTGGCCCAACGCCTGGGCATTGATGCGGCACAAGTGCTGCCCTTTTCCACTGGCGTGATCATGGAGCCGCTGCCCGCAGAGCGCATCATTGCCGGCCTGGATGCGGCCATCGCCGCCGCCCGCGAGGACAACTGGCTGGCGGCAGCCCATGGCATCATGACCACCGACACGGTGCCCAAAGCGTTTGGCACGCAGCTCATCGTGCAGGGTAAAACGATCAGCATTACCGGTATCAGCAAGGGTGCGGGCATGATCCGCCCGAACATGGCGACCATGCTGGGCTATATCGCCACCGATGCCTGCGTCGCGCCGGCCTTGTTGCAGCCACTGGCCAAAGCGCTGGCCCAGGCCAGTTTCAACCGCATTACGGTTGATGGCGACACCTCCACCAATGACTCGCTGGTGCTGGTGGCCACGCACAAGGCCGGACACAGTCCCATTAGCACTTTGGATAGCCCCGAAGGGCAGGCTTTGTACCAGGGCTTGCTGAAGGTGGCTTTGCAATTGGCGCAGGCCATTGTGCGCGACGGTGAAGGGGCGACCAAATTCATTACCGTGCAAGTGGATGGTGGCGCAAGTACCGAGGAATGCAGCCGCGTGGCCTATGCCATAGCGCACTCACCCTTGGTGAAGACCGCGTTTTTCGCCAGCGACCCCAACCTGGGCCGCATCCTGGCGGCGGTTGGTTATGCCGGTATTTCGGACCTGGATACGGATGGCATTGAGTTGTATTTGGACGATGTGCATGTCGCCACCCGCGGTGGGCGCAATCCGGCCTATCAGGAAGCCGATGGCCAACGCGTGATGCAGCAAAGCGAAATTCTGGTACGTGTCGCTTTGGGACGTGGGGCGGCCAGCCATACGGTCTGGACCTGCGATCTGAGCCACGAATACGTCAGCATCAACGCAGATTACCGGTCTTAAGAAAGTCAGGCCCATGCAAGACCAGCAGCTTTTGGGCCCCTTTTTGGCGCGTGCAGAACGCTTTATGGACCGGGTGGAAGCGGCGCTGCGCCTGGACATAGAGCAGCCCGATTGGGATAGCGCCATAGCCTTTCGCTACCGCAAGCGCGTCTCGGGCCAGGGATATATCGGCGCGGTGCGCCAGGTCGGTGCCATGCGTCTGGATGACCTGCAAGAAATCGACATCCAGAAGGAAAAAATCCGCCGCAACACCGAGCAGTTTGTACAGGGCAAAACCGCCAACAATGTGCTGCTCACCGGCGCACGGGGTACCGGTAAGTCCTCGCTGGTGCGCGCATGCCTGAACACCTACAGCGCCCAAGGGCTGCGCCTGATTGAGGTGGACAAAGCGGATTTGATCGATCTGCCCGACATGGTGGATATCTTGGCAAGGCGTCCAGAAAAATTCATCGTATTTTGCGACGACCTGAGCTTTGACCAGGGTGAGGCCGGTTATAAAGCGCTCAAATCGGTGCTCGACGGATCGGTGTCCGAGACCTCTGCCAATGTCTTGATTTATGCCACCAGCAACCGGCGCCATCTGCTGCCCGAGTACATGGCCGAGAACCTGAGCTACCAGCATACCGAAAGCGGAGAGGTGCATCCAGGCGAGGTGGTGGAAGAAAAAATATCCCTGTCCGAACGCTTTGGTTTATGGGTCAGTTTTTACCCGTTCACCCAAGACGAATACCTCACCATCGTGGCCCAATGGTTGCATGCCTTGGCCGTGGATACGGCGCGCCGCAGCCACTGGCGCGAAGAGGCCTTGATCTGGGCGCTGGAGCGCGCCTCGCGCAGCGGTCGCGTGGCCTGGCAATTTGCCAAAGACTTTGCCGGTCGGCAGGACCCGGGCGCAAGGGCATGAGCCAGGTGCTGGTGGACCGGGTAGCTGACGGTCATGTGGCCCGCACCGGCGGCAGCGACCGGCGCTTAACTGAAGTCGCGGTGGGTGTACTGCTACAGGCCCGCGGCAAGGTTTTGATGACTTCGCGCCCGGCGGGTAAGGCCTACGCCGGCTACTGGGAATTCCCGGGTGGCAAGGTGGAAGCACAAGAATCCTTGGAGCAGGCCTTGACCCGCGAGTTGTATGAGGAATTAGGCATCCAGGTGCTGCATTGCCAAGCCTGGAAGATGCAGGTGGTGGACTATCCGCACGCTCTGGTGCGCCTGCATTTTTTCAAGGTGCTGGACTGGTCGGGGGAATTGGTGATGCGCGAGGGGCAACATGCGCAATGGCAGGAATTGCCCGTCCAAGTTGAACCGGTTTTACCTGGCGCCTTGCCGGTGTTGGCCTGGTTGGCCGAAGAACAAGGGGCCCGATAGGCGCGGTGAACGAGGCGAACTTATTGCAGCTGCTGCGATTGCGGGTCGTCCTCGAATTGCTCGGGGGCAGGCACCCGAAAGGACTCACTGGCCCACGCACCTAAGTCCAGGTTCTTGCAGCGCTCGCCGCAAAACGGGCGGTAGGGATTGCGCGGCGCATACACACTGTCACCTTTGCACTGCGGGCAAGTGACGATTTTTTCCGGCACCGAAGGGCTGTCTGGCATGGGCGGCTGCCTGCGCTTAGGCGCACAGGGTCAGGTCAAACGGCGTGTCGGCACTATTGCTGTAGAGCTTGCCATCGGCCTCGTGGCGTACAAAACGGATGGAGGCCACTAAGCGGTTGGCGCTGATTTCGGGGATAGCGCCCAGCGTGGGGTCCAGGGACAGGCGCAGCAGCTGAAAGGTGCGCCCTTGCGGCAGGTTTTGCTGGAACTGTCCGCCAAGCGCCACCATTTTTTGCGGGGCACCCGAGTCGCGCAGCAGCCCGAGTAGCAAGTGGATGCCATTGAACAAAGGCACCAGGCTCGCAACCCATTCGCGCAAGTCATGCTGACGGCGCTGGTCGCCCAATTTTTGCCAGGCGTAATAGGCGGGCAAATCAAATTCGCAGGTGCCACCCGGGATGCTGGTACGACTGCGCAGGCTTTTAAGCCAGTCGTTTTCACCCAGTTCGTGGCCTAATTTCCCCGATGCATGGGTCAGGGCGACAAAACATTCTTCTAATTGGGCAAGCAGCCGTTCTAGTACGTCGGTAGCAATGGCGGGGTTGCCGCGGTAAGCCAGCATGGTCTGGCGCTGGCGGTCCAAATCTTTGAGAACGTCGGTTTTGAGATCAGCGCGGGCGCCTACGTTGAGAATTTCAAACAGAGTGATGAGCGCGAAATGGTGGTCTAGGGCGTCAAGTCGCTCCTGCAGCGTAAAGAGCCGCGCAAACAGGTGCTCTAAACGCAAATAGGTGCGAATTTTTTCGTTAAACGGATATTCGTACAGGATCACGCGCTATTTTTCCAGTGGCGGGATGATATCTCCAAGAAGGGGAATATTGCGCTCAATTGTTGGCTAATCTGATCGATTGTCACGGATTCGTTAAATAAAACGTAGTCGGCGCATTGCAGCCGAGCGGCCCGCGTGCTTTGCGCTGCCATGATTTTTTGCACGCTTTGCGCCGTTAAACCGCTGCGCTGCATCACCCGGTCAATCTGCGTCTGGGCTTGGCAGTCCACCACCAAGACCTTGTCGAGCAGCGGTCGCCAGCGCTGGGACTCCACCAACAGCGGGATGTCAAAAGCGATGCACGGCGCAAACGAAGCAGCTGCCTGGGCCGCCTGGCGTTCGATTTCGGCTGCAATCATGGGGTGGAGCAGTGCTTGTAGTTGGGCGCGCGCCTGTGGCTGGTCAAAAACCAGGGCACGCATGGCGTCGCGGTTCAATAGGCCTGGCGCTTCAAACACCGCATCGCCAAAGGCCTGGGCAATGGCGGGCAGGGCGGCACCCCCCGGGGCAGTGCAGGCGCGGGAGATCGCGTCTGCATCGATAACGGGAAAGCCTTTTTGCGCCAGCAGCCCACAGACCGTGCTTTTGCCGCTGCCTATGCCACCGGTGATGCCCAAACGCAGGGTCGACGTGTTAGTCATGGCAAGTGAAGTCTGAAACCCAATGGAGTGGCGAACATGCAGGCTAAACCCGCCCCTACCAGAAAAGGTCCAAAGGGCATGACACCGCCCTCGCGCAAGCCTTCATTGTGCTTGAGCACAATGCCGACGACCGCGCCTATGACGGAAGACATCAGAACCATAGGAACGAGGGCCTGCCAGCCAAACCAGGCGCCCAGGCAGGCCAGCAACTTGAAATCGCCGTAGCCCATGCCCTCTTTCCCTGTCACGAGTTTGAAAACCCAGTAAACCGACCACAGGCTGAGATAACCGCCGACCGCGCCCCACAGGGCTTGTTCTAAGCTGACGCCTGTCCACTGGAAGGTGGCGCCAATGAGGCCGAGCCATAGCAGGGGTAGCACGATGGCATCGGGCAAAAGCGTGCTGTCCCAATCAATGAGTGCCAGACAAAGCATGCCAGCCAAAAAGGCGCACCAGGCCATCGCTGCTGCGCCCAGGCCCCAGCGCCATCCGCAAAACGCAAACAGCAGCGCGGTGCATAGCTCCACCATCGGGTAGCGCAGAGGGATAGATGCTTGGCAATGTCGGCAGCGGCCGCGCAGCACGCTATAGCTGACGAGCGGGATGTTGTCGTACCAGGCAATGCCCGCACCGCAATGCGGGCAAGCAGAGCGCGGCACCACGAGGTTAAAAGGCGGTTGCGTTGGCGCGGGTTGTCCCGCAGCCAGTGCGCACTCCACCTCCCATTGGTGCTCCATCATTTTGGGCAGCCGGTAAATGACTACGTTAAGAAAACTACCGACCAACAAGCCCAGTAGGCCAAGCAATGCGACAGCATGGTCTGCGAGTTCGACCGGCATCAAACCACCTGTCCCATTTTGAAAATCGGCAGGTACAAAGCGAAGACCAGCCCACCAATAAGACTTGCGAGGAACACAAGGAGCAAGGGCTCGATCAGGCTGGCGATACCAGCAACGGCCTCATCCACTTCGGACTCAAAGAAATCCGCCGATTTACCCAGCATCGAGTCAATCGAGCCTGACTCCTCGCCGATGGCGCACATTTGCAGCACCATGGGCGGGAACAATTTGGACTGGGTCATGGCAGTGGTCAATGAAACACCCGAGGATACATCCTGGCGTATCTGCGCGCTAGCGTTCAGGTACACCCTATTGCCGCAGGCAGCACCCACGGACACCAAGGCCTCCACCAAGGGCACCCCCGCGGCGAACAGGGTCGCCAGCGTGCGCGTCCAGCGTGCAATACAGGCTTTGCGTAACAAATTGCCGAATACCGGCAGCTTTAGCATCAGCCGATCGCGTTCGGCTTGCAATTGCTCTGTGCCACCAATGGTGTG